>JASHSN010000240.1 GCA_030038695.1 Nitrososphaeraceae archaeon | reverse complement strand
CATCCATTATTACCTTAACATAATGAGACACATGCCAATCAAGATGTATAAAGATCGATCCACTAACTGATATTAGCTTTCGCATAACTTCAAGTCTAGGATATATCATATCCAAGTACTCCTTCATATTTCCCCTAAACACATCTTCAAACGCAGGATTTTCGATATTTTTTTTACGATGAAAGTACTTCTCGCCGCTGTTGAAAGGGGGATCAATATAAATAAGATCAATTTTTTGTTCAAAACCTTTTTCAAGAAGGTAATTCATAGCGATAAGATTGTCGGAGTGGAACAGTAAGTTCCCACTCATAGAATTCTTTAATATTTTGATCCCATGTTTGATCGGATCTTGTTTTAAGTTTTTATTCTCCGATATCCAAGATAGTTTAGCTCCAGATTTTTTTCTTAACTGCGAAGGCATGTCGTTGATTTTATTCGGTACTTAGATGATAATAATTAATATCAATGTAACTTTCTGTCATAACCCTATTTAATATGGTCAGATGTGCTCTACTTGAGGTGCTCATGGTTCAAACTATGGTGTAGCCGGCAGAATTCGCATAATCGAATTATATTGAAGGCTGTAAGCAATATGGACCTTCCATGCTTATACTGCGTTTTCGTTTAGTACCAAGGCTAAGAGAGCAGCCCTCAACTCCTTTCCATATGCTGCTTGTTTGAAGTAGATGGCATTCTTTGTATTGTCAACAGAGTGTGAAATTTCCTGCATTCTAGGCATTGGATGCATTAGAGATACGTCTGGCTTTGTTTTGCGAAGAGTGTTGCTATCGATAGTATAGGTGCCTTTCACTTTTTCGTATTCCTGCGGATCCGGGAATCTCTCTCTCTGTATTCGTGTAACATAGATTACATCAAGTTTAGTCAAAACCCTATCTTCAAGCTCGTAATGTTCATACATTTTCAATTTTTTCTTCTCGATGTCATATATCGATTCTTTGCGAATAGTCAACGTAGGAGGGGATATCAGGTGAATGTCTACGTTATAATTCGCAAGGCCATATAGCAATGAATAAACAGTTCTTCCGTATTTCAAATCGCCAACGATTCCTACACTTAGACCGTCAATTCTGCCTTTCTCTTTGAGTATGGTATAAAGGTCGAGCATAGCTTGAGTAGGATGTTCTTCACTTCCACTTCCAGCATTAATAAGGGGATTCTCTGATAATTCTGCGGCAAATCTGCTAGATCCGTCTAGCGGATGCCTAAGAACAATAACATCTGAATAGAGATCCATTATTCTAATAGTGTCGGCAAGGCTTTCACCTTTTTCAACTGATGAGGATTTCGAATCAAATATTCCTATAGAGCTCCCCCCCAGAGAAGCCATTGCAGCTTCGAAACTCATTCTAGTCCTAGTGCTAGGCTCGTAGAATATGTAACCCAGAGTTCTGCCTCTGCCCAATTCACTCTTTTTATTTTGTCCAAGTGCGCTAACTCGATCTGTATAATTGAAAATAAACTCAAGATCCTGCCTACTAAAATCCTTGATCGAAACTATGTCTCGGTTAAAAAAATTCTCGATAGACATATCTTTAGCTTTCAGTACGTAAATAAAAAAGTTCAGTTAAATGACCACGTAGCATATAACTCATTGTTGTGTAAGCTACGCCAACAGAACCTCTATGAGAAGAAATCATTCCAATATTACTGCATTCACTATGCAGGCAATCTTGGTATATAATTTTTAGTCAGCTAAATTCAATAGGTTCATATTCATAGTTTTACACAAAAAACTACCACTTGGGAATATATAGATACTCCTATTATAAAAGCCCCAATATTGGATTATTTGCAAAAACGAATGATAGAATAATCATATTACCTTTTGGTTTTGCAAAAACTAAGACTGCCAAACTAATGGAATACCTAGGTGTTGAAGAAGAACTTTATACGTCAGTAGCGAACACAAGGCTAATTGGCCCAATGACGGCAATGAATAACAACGGAATACTAGTTCCTTCAATTGCCACAGACGAGGAAATTGTCAATCTCAAGGGGACAGGTCTTAATGTCGATCGCCTGAACAGCAGATTTACTGCCATTGGGAATTTAATTTCAACCAATGACAACGGAGCGTTAGTATCCCCCTTATTCAAAGGCGAGGTAGATCAGCAAGTCAGAGATGCTTTAGGCGTGCCTGTCCATTCGATGACTGTAGGCGGATATATTCAAACAGGATCTATGATCGTTGCAACAAACTCGGGAGCAGTGGTTCATCCAAAGGCAACAGAAGAAGAAATTAAAGTTATTTCCGAAACACTACAAGTGCAAGTCGAACCCGTTACAGTTAATGGTGGCACCCCATTCCTGTCCTCTGGAATACTGGCAAACTCAAAATCCGTAATAGTTGGAACTTCTACTAGTGGCCCTGAGTTGATTATGTTCAGCAGAATTTTCAAGGCCTAAAATTTGATAAACTAGACACCACTTGATCATCTTGGATGATGACGTATAACATAGCATATTTTTTTCCCATAAATGAAGACCTGCATATGTCAGTCGAATGCTTACCAAATGACGTCCAAAAGTTTATAGATATGTACTGAGCTTTTTTTGTGTACACAATGACGCAGCAAAGCCCTCCTAACTCTGGAAGGAAGGTATCGCGGCGTGATTTTCTGAAACTAATGGCTGCTGCGGGTACTGTTGTGACTTTCATACCCTTCATAGAGTGGGGCAAGTTCCTTCCTAATCCTGCTGGCAATATTTCTGCAAAGTCCAAAGTTGAGCTCCCTGATGGGAGTCAAGCTAATCTTAAGACTTTTCCAGTTAATCATGCTGAATCAGTGATCTACCCGAAAACTAACGATCGAGTATTGAACCAAGAATCGTTCCGATTATGGCAATTTATACGGTTGCCCGTAGAACTAGGTGGAAACAAGAACGATGTATCAGCCTTTAGAATGTATAGTCAGATATGTTTGCATCTCTGGTGTCTATGGAAATACTGGCCTGATCCTGGCAGAAAGAGAGGCGAATGTCCATGCCACGGTAGTATGTATGATCCTATTGACGGTAAGGCGTTTGCCGGACCAGCTTCTCTGCAATCACCACCTAGCAATGTCCTTCCGATGCTAGACCTAGAGATAGATAATGATGGAAACGTCTGGATTTTGCCTCCAAATTGGAGTCCAAGCGGAAACGGAATTGTTGGGTACGGTCGATTCTTAAAGGAGTGAGAACAATTGGCTGAGTCTGAGACGTTAGCGAATGAAAACAGCCTAGTCAAGTTTTTCAGGTGGATCTATGCCGGCGTAGATCGAACTATTTTCATGGGACTCAAGTTCACTTTTCCTGGAAGATTCGTTAGTCCCCTTGGTTTCCTCGGCATGCTTACGTTTGTCCTATTCATTATTCTAGGTATTAGTGGAGCCTTGTTAATGCTTTGGTACGAGCCGGAACTTGACAGAGCATGGGATAGTGTGCAAAATATTAACAACACAATTCCTTTCGGATTCCAGATACGTAATATACACTACCATGCGTCTAACGCGATGGTTATGCTTGCAATTCTTCATATGTATTATCAGTATTTTAGTGGTAGATACAAGATAAGGAATGAAATTATTTGGGTGACTGGAGTTTTGATAGGTGTACTCACAATTCTCGAGGCGTTTACTGGCTATGATATCATATTTAGTGAACGAGCTGAACTTGCTATATCCATAGCGGCGTCACTGACTAACTCCATACCCGTTCTCGGTCCGCAAATGAGAGACGCATTCTTTGGCGGGGGATTCCATGATTTTGTCCTAAGATTCTATGCATTCCACGTTTTTTTCCTTCCGATCGTACTCCTTGGTCTAATGGTCGTGCACTTCCCAAGATTTTTGGTATTCGACGTACCTATGGTTATGGCAGTATCAGGGGCAATAATGTTAACTGGAGGCGTCTTTCCTGTAGATTTAGGAACAAAATTTGTACCCACCTCACCCCCTGGCATTACGGTACCTGAGTGGTATCTTACTGGATTGTACGCATTCCTTCGAACAGGGTACGATAAATTTGTGACAGGTGTAGCATGGCCAGGTCTACTTATATTGACGTTAGCGATTATGCCTTTTATCGATAGATATAAGAAATTTTCATGGAAGGATAGGCCACTTGTGACTGCACTAGGCATAACCAGCATTGCACAGATTATAGTTACCACCTATTGGGGATTCTATATTGATCCTAACATACAAAAATCTCTACTAGAACGATTAATGATCGATCCCATCTTCTTTTACTTGGTGATGTTAATGCTGGTTCCTCTATCCTTTGGTTTTACCTATCTAATGATAAAGCTAGCTAGAAATTCAGAAGCTAGTGCAAAATTGCAACCAAAGAAACCGAGTGGCAAGAACTCGATCAACATACCAGTCAACTGGATCTATATAGTATTTATAGCGCTATTGGCCTTTCAAATTTATCTAAATATTGCAGCCTATTATGCTGTTCTTCATGGAATGAAGAACTTTTCACTATTCCTTGTAGGTATCATTATGATTGTGTTTGCTGCCATGTTTCACGTCTATAGACATGGTAAGACCATGGCAAAACAACCTACCCCAAAACCCATGGTTCCTCCCGCCGGCGCAAAACCAATACCTTATGCCCCGACCCCGACTCCATCAGTTCCAACAACAGCAACAAAGCCACTATCTGCTCCACCGTCTTCAAAGAGTGCAGCATCAATAAGCCAAGGTCCAGCCTATGGTCCTACACAAACAACGGGAATTAGTTCAAGCGCCGCTGATACCGCGGCTGCGATAGATGACGTACGGTCACAGAAGACGTCATCTCCTAGGACAGATACACCAACCAACTTGAGCTCTAATGGACTCGACACAAAAAGGACAAGATAATTAACATGTTTTCATTTTGCGAGTATTCCAAACAAACTTTATATGTGAAAAATCATCAAAATATTCCAATAGTGTGAGGAGTGGTTTTTATGGAAAAAGGTAGTGTCCTGGAAAATCATACTGCAGGAATTAGCATTATTGCTTTCGTTATTGCTGTCGGGATAAGCCTGGGATATTATCAATTTATTTATGTTCCTCAAGCCAATCAAAAACCGGTACTTCCTCCTGAAGTTGTAAATCCTCCTCAGACCACCCACGTCAGAATCGTACCTGGGGCATCTTCACCTTCACAGACTATAAACTTCGTACCCAAACAAGCCCAAGGAATCTTGGGGGTGTCTAATAGAGTAGTGTGGACTAACACGGATTCAGTTCCGCATTCTGTCACTTCTGACGACGGATACAATGATCTTATCTCTGGTCCATTCAACTCAATTCAACATATAGGGTTGATTCCACCAGGACAGAAATTCACATTTGTGTTCACAGTCGATGGCATTTATTCATACCATTGTGAACCGCATCCATGGATGCAAGGCAAGGTTACAATTGCGAAGGAGAAGTTTTAGCAAGCTCGGGGCAGAGAAAAGTAAAAGGTATTATCGGGTTATCCTGATATATGCAATGTCGTCCGCGACTTCTTTATGTTCCTGTATTATTGCTACTCGAAACTTTGCGGTGGTAGCTTCAGACGATGGAACATGTTTTGTAACAGCAGTAAATTCTAATATTTTCGTGTTACCTACGTCATCCTTAAAGATAGAAAGTCTGGCATAAGGGTGCATTATTTTCTTTCCGTTAAGACTAGTATAGTTAAAAATGTCATTCGATTTTTCAATTTGTGAATTGATCACGATGCTATCGAATCGGCCAAGATAATTGAGATCAATCCTGCCTTGGACCTCTTCACATGCTGATATCTTGTTTTCTCTAAAAACTATCGAGATTTCACTTTTCATGCTCATTCTGGTTATAGTTCTTCTCTATTCATATCGTATCGTACTTTTCAGACATATGTATGTATTTCATTTTGTCATTTAGCCGAAAGGGTTTCCGGATGACATCAAATGTAATGTCGCTCAGAAAAACGCAACCACTAGATTATACTGATTTTTCTCCCTTTACTATCCATCTCCCTGATCTTGTACTTAATTCTAAATTTCCGATAATACTTCCTCCGCTATACACTTTGGCAAATTCCCTGGAAATGCCAAAAAGAGAAGAAAGTAGCTGACCTTTGACATGGTAGCCACCTTCTACCACTTTAATATTTAGCTTCTTGCTTGCTCTAATTATCAAATCGCGGGCGGTAGACCAATCTCCTCTCCAAGATACAACCTCAAAGTTTCCGAATCTTGTAGTAGAAAGAAGATACCCTTCTAATTTTATTTCTAGTTTTTTGTTGTTTTTTGTTGCATAAGAGTTTAGCCATTCGATTGCCCTCTGCGCCTTACCATGTTCAATAGCAAAATTGTCAGTAGTTGCCAAGGCCTGCTCGTCAATGAATCGTCTTGGTGATTTATCAACTATTTTATTCATCAACGACATAACAGAAATTAATAAATTGCTTCGGTACGTTTTCCTGGTATGGATATTTACTCCGAGGATAGGCCTTGGGGAAGCTTTGAAAAATTTCACGAAAATCAACCGTGTACTGTCAAGCTAATCCATGTTAATGCGAACTCCAGGCTTAGTCTTCAATATCACAGAGAAAGATGGGAATTTTGGAAAATCGTAAAGGGTATTGCGGAGGTGCAGTTGGATGAGGAATTACTCATTTTGAAAGAGTCTGACAGTATTGTAATCCCCTTAGGCGCAAAACACAGGGTGAAGGCGTTGGAACAAAAATGCATTATCCTCGAAATATCGTACGGAAGATTTAACGAAGATGACATCGTAAGACTTGATGACGATTATCGACGGACAGGAGATTTATTACATAATTAGCAATCAATGACCTTGTAGGCTATAAGGCAGACTCCTACTAGGCACAATATTCTAAAGCGAATCGAACGAGGTGATAAAATTACAATATCATATTTGGTCGATTTGTTTACTACTGTGTTTTGACCAGTTTCATATGAAATCAGTCGGATAAAGACACATACGGAACAGGTACGCGATAGATGGATTGTGCCATAACAGAACACGACGATTCATTCTCCTGACATCATTCTATAACAATTGCAAAAACGTTTGAATTTATCGAAATACAAATAAAGCCCTTCAGAATGTTTACCCGATATGAGCGCAAGCAAAAAACCACACTTGAATTTGGTGGTTGTAGGTCATGTTGATAACGGCAAATCGACTATCGTCGGTCACATGATGGTAGATTTGGGTGTTATTGACCAACGCACCATTGATGCGTTTGCTAAGGAATCAGAAGCAACAGGAAAAGGTGATACTTTCAAGTATGCTTGGGTTCTAGACAGTATCAAGGATGAGAGGGACAGAGGTATTACTATAGATCTTGCTTTTCAGAAGTTTGAGACCAAAAAGTTCTTTTACACTTTGATTGATGCTCCAGGTCACAGGGATTTTATCAAGAATATGATCACCGGGGCGTCAGAGGCAGACGTAGCTATTCTAGTTGTCTCGCTCAAGCCAGGCGAAACAGAAGCAGCTACTGAACCTGGTGGGCAGGCAAGAGAACATGCGTTTCTTGCACGAACTCTTGGAGTAGGTCAGCTGATTGTGGCACTTAATAAGGCTGACGACGTCGGGTATGCTGAGGCAAGATATAAAGAAGTTAAAGATATTGTAGAAAAAATGTTAAAATTAGTGGGTTATAATACGAGCAAAATAAATTTCATACCGGTTTCGGGCTGGAAGGGCGATAACTTGATCAAAAAGTCAGAAAACATGGCTTGGTATAAAGGGCCTACTATCGCGGAGGCTTTGGACATGTTTGATGCTCCAGAAAAACCTATAGGAAAACCGCTTAGAATTCCTGTTCAAGATGTATATTCTATAACAGGCGTAGGCACCGTTCCAGTTGGCAGAGTCGAAACTGGTACTATCAAGGCGAATGAAAAAGTCATAGTTATGCCTTCAGGCATTACTGGAGAGGTAAAGTCGATTGAAACTCACCACACTCAAATGGAATCGGCAGAGGCAGGCGATAACATAGGTTTCAACCTCAGAGGTGTAGACAAGAAGGGGATCAAACGTGGTGATATAATTGGACCAACCGATAATCCACCTACGGTGGCGAAGGAGTTCGAGGCACAAATCATAGTAATACACCATCCTACTGCCATGGCTCCTGGCTACACGCCCGTATTACATGCACATACAGCACAAGTAGCAGCTACTCTATCAGAGTTTCTCGCAAAGATTGATCCGAAAACAGGAGGAACTGTGGAAGAGAAGCCAAAGTTCTTAAAGACAGGCGATGCCGCAATAGTAAAGATAAAACCAGTTAGGCCTCTAGCGATTGAAACATTCAAGGAATTCCCCGAGATCGGAAGATTTGCGTTAAGAGACATGGGTACGACTATCGCTGCAGGTGTAATCAAATCGATTACAGAAAAATATGACCCATCAAAAAAATAGTGTGAAACAAGATGCCACAAGAAGCACGGATAAAGCTCACAAGCACAAACCTTTCAACTCTTGAAGGAGTCTGTACGGAAATAAAGGGAATTGGGGAAAAAAATGGAATTAGATTGAAAGGTCCGCATCCACTCCCTACCAAAAAAATGAGAGTCGTTACGAGAAAATCGCCTTGTGGACAAGGCACAAATACATATGACAAATATGAACTTCGAATTCACAGGCGAGTAATAGATCTAGGAGCTGATGATAGATCGATACGACAACTAATGAGATTGAAGATCCCTGATGATGTTTACATCGAAGTCTCTCTTACCCAGTAAATCATGTTGCATGACAAAAATATACAAGTGATTATATATTCAAACTCTAGGCTTATGTTTCAGATATGAGACTCACATCCAATATTACCGCACAGACACTCGAACGACAGATTCAGAAATAGATTGAGATCATGAGTCTTGAAGAGCTCCGTTCAAAAGCATTCTTCCAGAATACAATAGATGTTTGGATAATGTGCTGTCAAGAGAAGAATTGGGAGTGGTATGACGTTGAAGCTTACAAGCGCTTTATTCGATATTTAAGATCGAAGGAAGTCAAAATGCAGAAATTCCCACTCTGTATAAAGGAGTCAGGTGGCATGTATGAGCGAGGCCGAGATAAGTCAAAATTCCTTGAGAAGTTATCCCATTACAACTCAGATGATGCCTGTGCCTACACGATAAAGTTGAGTGTAGAAGTTGTCGATGCTATTCGTGCTTTTGAGAAGTAGTGGCCGAGCATCAATTCTCATCTGGTTTTATATGGGTATCCAATATGATGTAGTTTGTGGATGAAAAAATAGTCCGCCTTCTTAACAGACTTGCAGAACAGTCGAAACGTGAGCGTTCTGGAGAGTTAATAGTTCACCCTGAAGACGAAATGCTTGCGATCACGCCCGATACGGGTAGATTTTTCAAAATAATCCTAAATGCCATGCATGCGAAGAGAATTCTGGAAATAGGAACTTCTGTAGGCTATTCGACGCTTTGGTTTGCTGATGCGGTGATTCAGAATGGCATTAGTAAAGCCGAAGGATCGAACCCCATCATCACTATAGATATTAATCATTCTAAGATTGAAAAGGCGACTAAAAATTTTCATGATGCTGAAGTGAATACCCTTATCAAAGTGGTCGAGGGTAGTGCAATGAACATCCTTCAGGAGTTGTCGAATAACTTTCATAGAGAGAATGACACCAAAAAAATTGACGGCTTATTCGACTTTGTATTCTTCGATGCTGACAAAGAGAATTTAAGAGACTACTTTGATTTGGTAATTCCTATGCTAAGAGTTGGCGGCATTGTTGCAACAGATAATATGCTATATCCCGAAGATTACCGGCCACAGATGTTAAACTATGCAAATTATGTCCGCAGTAAACCCTACGTCCAGTCGATAATGGTACCAATTGGAAACGGTGAAGAAATTACAATCAAATTAGCTCCAAATTAGCAAGATGATAAACATTCGTACATAATTATATGTATATCGACGATCACTCAACCTGTAGTTGGATTCAACTTCAAACGGGGAGTTGAGATGACCCTAAGGGATTCAAGGAAGATACACCACAATTGTGTTCTATTTAGAACATTACCTATGCTTATACTCCATCTATGTATCCAGCACAACTCTAGAGTCTGGGAAGAAAGGATTTATAACAATAACAGCTATTCTAATTTATGGGTTTAGCACAGTATATGGCTAAGGAGTTTATGAAGGAATTGGGTAATAAATCTAGGGAATTTTACGAATTTGTAATGCCGGCAATCGATCTGTTCGAAGATGGAAACGATTTGGTAGTCACTGTTGACTTACCAGGATTTTCAAAGAACGATATTAAACTAAGAATAATCGGAAATGTTCTATCAATTAGCGCGAAGAGAGAACCAGAAGAAAATCTCGGAACCGTGTATTATCGACAAAGACCTACCTCCATAGATAAGAAGGTACCGTTACCATTTTCGATTAAGGATGATGAAAAGGTTATTGGTACAGCCAAATATGTAGAAGGCGTTATTATACTGCATATTCCTATCCCGAAATCAAGCACTATACCTATAACGTAGTATGGAGTTATTTTTAACGATATCATAGCGAGTCTAATATGTGATGTGGAAGGTGTTCCGATTGGTTTCGTGCAAGTATAACGCCATTTATAGTACTGTCAGATAGAATGGGCTTAGTGGTAACCCCTGATCTATTGTGATAGCAGCGAATAGCTAGCCCAATCGTGTAACACCCATTCGCTATATCGAAATATAAGAACAACCCGATGATCATTCTCCTTTAATCAGATCAAATGTCTAGTGTCTGCTCGTCCCTTTGTATGTCTGTATGTCCTATAATCCTGATCTACTTCTATAGCGGCCGAGACGATTTTGCTTCTTATAGATTTTGATGACTGCAGAAACATTTTGGTGTCTTTTGGTAGGCAATGTCCTCCTATGCCTTCTCTTGGTTCTAAAATGTCGACATTCCATTTGGTATTCACGGCATCTCGTAATTCGTTGAAGTTTACGTTATTTGCCTGACAATATAGATAAAGTTCTTCAGCGAAGGCTATCTGTAGATATCTGTGTGCATTCTCAACAACCTTGGTCAATTCAGCAATTTCAATTTCTCTTACTGAATGCATAGGGATTCCTAGGCTTTTGAAATTGTATTCATTTGGAATTTGTGATGAAGAGGAAGATCGGTAAACTTTTGCATCTCCATAAAATTGCATCCCTGCGTTAAGACAGCATTCGCAAACCCCGCCTATAACACGAGGTTGATTGATACCATGATCTTTCTCTTCTGCAGCATACCATCTATGTGGGGCATGAACTACATGCAGTCTATGATTTAAAGCTTCAAATACCTTCTTTGACGTCCCCTTTGGAATAGTACTTTCTATCGATAAAAGTGCTCCGTTTTTTGCTTCATCTGAAATCTTCTCAATTACAGACAACAAACCATCTATATGCGGAGAAAAGATATCTCCTGGTCTATGGGTTGAGACACATAAGATATAAACATCAAATTCACCAAAATCAACAGCCTTCTTGATTGATGCTTTCTCCGCAACATGCATAGCTGTTGAATTAATATCGTATCCATATGCATCATATCCTCTTTCCTTTATGTATTTTGCCACAGGCAATCCTAGCTGACCTAAGCCAACAACAAGTACTCTATTGAAATGAGATGTGGCATAGTGTGTTCGTTGGGTCTTGACTGAGGATTGCATATTAATAGAAAATCCAGGTGCGAAATTGGAATTCCGTTCTTTTCTAGTATCTTCGAACCTCGTGTCCATTTTCTTGTTGCAGATTATATACCATACCTTATCAGTCTTCCTATTTAGAAAGTACCTCTCGTGCCTCTTCCGCGTGCATCGAAGTCTAGCTGCCTGTCTTGCAAATTGATTACTTATCATTCCTTATTTCCATTGACCAATGTTTTAATATCCTCTCCGTGTACATACTTTACCTGAAAACATGGCTGATTGTACTATTTGCGGCTCGAAGTTTCCAACCAGGGAATGTTACTTCTGTCAACGCAAAATCTGTACCTCATGTGTTGTTCCAGGAGATGTGACTGGGAGTTATAGTACCACAAAATGCGTTACGTGCGATCGAAGGAAAATAAACAAGATCAGCCTTGTTTCGGTTCTGAAACGAAATATTCCTATCTTAGCGGTAGTTGCAGCTTTTTGGATATATGCAGTCTTCCCACTTCCCTTTTTACAACTTTTTGGAATTAAAGTTGAGTCTTGGACATTTCAGCCTATTTTTATCACAGCCGGTGCCATGACCATTCCGTTCGTCTTTATGTTCTTTGCTTGGCAGAAAAGGTCGCCAACGAGCAGCACTGGACCTAGCAACGACGATTGAATGGCATTTATACCTTAAAGAAGAGAGACTCCTTCTTGATGCTTCAGGATGGTGGTAACATCTATTCAGGCAATTATTGCTGGAAGTTTATTAAAGCTCCAAATTGACTTACACAATTGGCCAGACACAGAACTGTATTTTGGACAAATAAACGCCTATTTCGTGTCTATCCAATTCGCTACACAAATCTAACTAAACTCCGGAAACATTGTTTTATTTCCGCTTGAGAGGCGTGGTTATTGACACCTAAAATCTCATAATAATTTTGCAGCACTATTAATAGGCTGGTCGGTCAAATGTGTCTACACAAGCCTGCAGATGCCGATTCCACTGGTATCCATATGGACATGAGAAAGCATGAATAATCATATAATGTATATTCATAAAAAGATCCGATAATCGTCTTCACATTTTTATAGGCACACTTTTATTTAGTAATCTAGTATGCTAGATTTATACTATGAAGTATAGGGATAAAAATGAAATCATCGCACAGATTCTTGAAAGTGCGAACGGCAATGCTGTTAGGTTGACGAAAATAATGTATGATGTATATCTTTCACATACCGTAACCAAGGAATACCTATTACTTCTAATAGAAAAAGGACTAATAAAGTATACAGACGGACCAAGATCCTTCAAAACTACGGAAAAGGGCATGAACTTCCTACATATTCATAGTCGAGTGCAAGAATTGAATCCTCTTACTACGACGTTGCATAGTAAGAAAATACCATCAGCAAATTAAACACCCGCAATCGGTGTAATCGTCTGATAAATAGCGTGAAAATTACAACAGAATGAAGCTCATCTCTGAAAGGAAAACTCAATATAGAAATAGCGACAATATGGGAGAGTTATACTGCTCGCATCTTTAGAAGTGTGCCAAACCTTCTCTAGAATCAATGTAACAAAATCGGTACAATGACCATCTTTAGTGTTTTGTAAATATAATAAAGCTAGTCTTAATTTTATATTCACGTTAAAATATCATAGCTTCAAGAACGACTCAAAGCAAATGAAAGATGCACTTAGGATATTGATATTTTCGGCATTATTTATCATATTAACATTGTATACGATATCAAACCCTTTCTACAGCGTATTTAGCTTTGTCCAAGGCAAAAAACATTCAAGAATAGCAGATAAAAATGATATGATCTATTCTGGTAATAACGAAAAGATCCGTACTGAAGCACCTCTTCCAAATACATCAATTGGAGAAAACCCATTTATTGCGACAAATTCGATGCAGGGCGGTATTATTAGTCACAGTATAAGCGATCTCAGAAGTGCTGAAGATATTGCCAACGAGGTGAAACATTTTGCCCAAGCCAAATTAAGAGAGGTTTTAGGAGAGATAATACCACATCAGTATATAGTAGTTCTGAAAAATGGAGTAACAGAAAATCCACAATCAGTAGCGCAGCAGGCAATAGGTATGGGAGCACATGTTCCCTTTGTCTATGATAGCGCTATCAAAGGATTTACAATTAATATCCCAGACAGACTAGTTCTGAATTCAATTTTATCAAATCCATTAGTAGATTTTGTAGAACCAGACGTCAAGGTACAGGCTTTCTCTAACTCAGTCTCTACAGGATATTCTAGAGTTGGTGGACCTTTAAGTGTCTTAGATCCATCTGATCCACCAATTAGGGTAAACGCAGGAATTGCCATAATAGATACCGGCATAGATCTTACCCACCCAAACCTCAATGTCTATAGACAAGTAAGCTTTGTCCCAGGAACGTCATCAGCCAATGATGATAATGGACATGGAACTGCCGTAGCAGGTATTGCCGCGGCCGAAGATAATTCTTTTGGAGTTGTCGGTATAGCTCCAGGTGCGAGATT
>JASHSN010000239.1 GCA_030038695.1 Nitrososphaeraceae archaeon | reverse complement strand
GTAAAACCACTTCTCATGTGTTTTTTATATTATTATTGTTATAACAATGACCTAGAAAACTAGGCTGACTCTTCAAGACGAAGATGATGTTTTATTCTATTCTACTTTTATTATGATCTATAAAATCCTTTTATTATGATGAGTAAAATGAAAGGATTTGTAGTTGAAAGGGCTGGTGCATCCTAGAAGTTCTGCATATTCGTACAGTTCCCACACCAGAACTTCGTCCAGGTTGGTTTTATATGTAGTGGTTTCAGACGGTGCTCAATACCGATGATTACCAAGACTTATATAATATTATGGATGAGAAGCTGCGCATGTCAACAAAAAAAGAATCAGATAAAACCACCACAAGAGTTTATGACGATACGAGTCGTGTAGAAACAACTACAACAACAGCTACACCATCATTATCAGAGCAACGCCATTCAGTAGATAGAGTATTTGATGAAACTAGAGATAATATTAGAAGAACGATAGAGGAAGCAACGAAAGAGATTCCACGTCGTACGCAAGCATTCAATGATTATCAAGAACACTCTCTTCAAACAGCTAGAGAAATTACAGATAGGTATCTAGAATCTCAAAAGGAGATTATAAAGTCATTTCAATCGACGTGGGCACCATATGTAGAGAGTTCATATGAAGTATTTTGGAACAAGTGGGCATCTCCACAAAAAGCAGCCGAAATCTACGCGAGAACAGTAAGCACTTTTGCAGATAACACAATAGTTACAACTAGGATAGCAAATAATGCCATGTTTGCAAATATGGAAGCATTAAAGACAATTATTGAACATAGAAGAGATGATGTAAAGGAGTTTTCCAGAATGGCAGTTAATACGGCAAAAACATTTGAACAAATATCAAGAAATGCTGCTAATCCATAGACACAACAATATTGGTAGTAGCATCGATTAACACTAGGACGCTAAAGCAAGAGAAATAACCAAATCTCATAACCTTTTATCTTTTTGTTGATTCAAATAAGGAAATTAGGTAATTAGAGGAGGCTTCCACAAGACTCTACCCAAGCCCGATGGAGTAATTGAAGTCAGCTGCTGCACATAGTACCCTTCATTGCCGTAATAATTCAAGGGTGAACCGTTCGATATTTGCATCGACAACTAGATTAATCAAGGCTTTGAGCTGCTCTGGCGGTTGCAGAATGATAGAGTCAGCCCATGTGCCAAAAACCCCCGATGCCATAGAGCGTATAAATGAGATAATCGGTAAGTATGGATAATCCGCATAAGTATTATAGGTCGAGTTAGTGGTCTTCTCTTGATGTGTGTAAAAATAAAAAGGGTATTTTTCTATGGTAGATAAAGAGCGCACTCCCAGAACTAATATTGTAATATTAGCCGTTGTCGCAGTTATTGCATTGACGTTATCCATCATGTCATATCAATACTCAATTCTTACATCTAATAAGATAATCGATGTCGCTTCACAGGAAGTGAGATCTAACACAAGAATTGAAGTACATGATATTTCACAAATATTGGCAAATAAATTACAAACTGTTGGAACTCTTTTACAAACACTTTCTGAATCTCCTGCTATACATAATAATGAGTACAAAAGAGCAGACATCGTCATTAATACTAGGCAGCGCTCCTCAAGTGATCTGACAGACTTTTACATGTGGCTTGACAAAAACGGCAAAATAAATTGGATAAGCAATATAAACGAAAGTATATATCAAAAATATAGAGGAACAGACCTAAGTTACAGACCATACTTTACTATCCCAAGAGATACTCATACGATATATTACAGTAATCTAATTGAATCAAATGATAAAATTCCCAGACTATACATATCATATCCTGTTATCAATACTACAAGCTCAGATCATGATAATGGAATACTTACCGGTGTAGTAGTTGCCTCAATCAGGCTCGAAACCTTGGGTAACTTTTTGATAAATCAATTATTTCCACAATTTAATAGCACTATAGGCATGCTCGATAGAAATGGAATAATTCTATATGCTAGCGGTGCCCAACAATATGTGGACGAATATGTTTTTGGCAATAAATTTCAATCTGTACTCTCATCTTCGTTACACTCCCCTGAATCGAAGAATCTCTTAAATGATCTAATAATGAGTTCGTTGGAAGGAAATACAGGATCAGGGGATATTCTCATCAACGGCAAAATGAATACTATCGCATATCAGCCGGTAGTGGTTGATGGGAAAACCTTTCTGGTTTTATACACCAGCGCACAACACAACCTCACAAGTGATGTAAGTGCATTAATTAATCAGCAGCAATACTTCACGATATTAGTAGTGGCAGTAATTGGGGCAGTAGCATTTATAGTTGCATTCTTGGTGTTCTCATGGAATAAGAGATTGGAATCCGTTGTAAATACACGTACTGGAGAGCTGAGGAGAGCAAATGAACAGTTAAAAATCCACGATAAAATGCAGCAAGAGTTTATCAATATTGCAAGTCATGAAATGAAGACTCCTACTCAAGCTATTCTAGGATATTCTAAATTAATACGGCGACACCCTGAAAGAAGGGAAGAGATGATTGATGCCATAGCGCGAAACGCCACTAGGCTCCAAAGGCTTACTAACGATATACTTGATGTCACTAGGATTGAAACACAATCACTGAAACTGAATGTAGAGGAGAGAGTCAATCTCAACGAATTAATATCATATGTTATTGAAGACCAAAGGACTGAAATTGAAAAATCCAACAAGTATATCAGGTTAGTGTATGAACCACAGCAAGATCATAGTATTGAAGTAGATGCAGACAAGAACCGTCTGACTCAAGTTATTTCTAATCTATTGAGCAATGCAATCAAGTTCACCACAGAAGGTACTATAAGAGTCACAGAAGGGGTGAAGGACAGCATGGCTTTAGTTAGTGTAAAGGACACAGGTCAAGGGATTGACCCTGAAATAATGCCTAGACTTTTTACGAAATTTGCTGCTAAATCTGAAACAGGTACGGGCTTGGGTCTGTTTATCTCTAAAAGCATCGTCGAAACCCATGGAGGAAAGATCTGGGCTGAAAATAACTCTGATTATGACAGAAAGAAAGGTGCTATCTTTACATTTAGTATACCCTTGACGAAGGTTAAAGAGGCGAAACCGTCCTGAGGCAAAGCGATGACAAAACCACCAACAAAGACATCAATAATAGAATACTATTAGTAGATGATGAAGTTGATATCACAACAGCTTTTACTCTGGGTCTTGAGGATAACGGCTTCAAAGTGGATACTTTCAACGATCCTGTGAAAGCATTATCAAGCTTCAAAGGTGGCTCATATGATCTTGCACTTATAGACTATAAGATGCCAAACCTGAATGGCTTCGAGTTATATCAAGAGATAAGGAAGATAGATGACAAAATCAAGGTATGCTTTATCACAGCTTTTGAGGTATATCATGAAGGGCTTAAAAAGAAATTTCAAAGCAGTTCTAATGCACCTTCACAATATAAACGAGAAGAGGTAGATATAAAATGCTTTATTCAAAAACCTATTGATATAGACGAGCTAGTAAAACGAATAAGAGAGGAACTAAATTCATGACGACAATATTACTCGTAGAGAATAATAGCCTATAGAGGTTCTGAATTCGATTTTATCAAATCCATTGGTAGATTTTGTAGAACCAGACGTCAAGGTACAAGCTTTTTCTCAGGGAGTATCTACCGGATATTCCAGAGTAGGTGGACCTTTAAGTGTTTTAGATAGTTCGCATCCACAGGTTAGCGTAAACGCAGGAATTGCCATAATAGATACCGGCATAGATCTTACCCACCCAAACCTCAATGTCTATAGACAAGTAAGCTTTGTCCCAGGAACGTCATCAGCCAATGATGATAATGGACATGGAACTGCCGTAGCAGGTATTGCCGCGGCCGAAGATAATTCTTTTGGAGTTGTCGGTATAGCTCCAGGTGCGAGATT
>JASHSN010000238.1 GCA_030038695.1 Nitrososphaeraceae archaeon | reverse complement strand
ATGGTTCTTCTGGAAAGACATCCGCTGTGCAAGTATAAGCCTCTGGTGGAGCATCAATAACTATACTTTTCTTAATTTCTATCGTGTCTTCTCCTTGCCGTCCCTTCCTTTCTTCTGTTGAGATTAAAGAGTAGTAAAACGAAAAGTAGTATTTAAACATTTAAACACTTAAGTCGTTACTGAATTGATAGGTGTGGGTTGACATAAGACATGAATTTTCTAAACAGCCCAGAGGAACGGAGAAGAGAATCCGCCGCCCAGAGGAACAGGCCAAATAACGTCTTTCTAGTTGGTTATCTGATAAGATATCTAGTTAAATTTGTTAGAGGAAGACGTAAATCAATTACATCTTTGAGCATTTGTGCGACAATATCCCACAGGTCATACCAACAAAAATATGGTGTCGTAATGGCGGTTCGGAATTATGATAGTGGTACATATCCCGCTTGCACTTCTATTTAGTAATTTAGACAATACATAGTCTATCATATATTTAGTCTTACATATCTCTTTTTGCTACTGATTTTTGCAGCACTTTCCCATAGGGATGACATATCCGTGAGGACATTTTCTAGGATGTCTAAGTAAAGTGCACAAAGCATCAGTAAATATTTTTTTCATATGATGTTCTATGCCGCATGCCATTTCCTCATCAATCTCTATTTTGAGTGCATCTTTCATCAATACCTCGAGTAATCTGGTGTTACGAATCATCTGTTTTCCAACCCTTTCGCCTTGTGCTTTCAGCTCTACTATGCTACCTTTTTCATATTGTACCAAGTTAGCTTCGTTAAGCTTGCCTAGCATTTCTACAACAGATGGTTGTCTAATATTGAGTAGTTTGGCTATGGAACTCACCTTGGGTTTTTCATCTCTTTCACGAAGATGCCATATTGCTTTCAAATACATCTCTATATGTTCTGATTCAGCTGTCCCTATGTAAAGCTCTTCAAACTCCTCCCTTTCACTATTTTTTTTATTATGTGTTTTTTTTGTTGTCTTAATAGCCGACAAAGGTACGTATTATTAGTAGTCGATATTGATTACTTTAACGTTACTTTATCACTTTTTGATATCTGATACTAAAACACAACAGGTTGAGTAATACACTTAATTATTACGTATATACATTCATCAGACCATCTTCTGGACTAGTAGGGCTGAAAACGTTGTTGTAATATAGATGCTTGTTGTCCGTACAGAAAATTGCAAGCACAGTCAGAAAAGACCGCGTTGTTAAATTGCTGATATATAAGTAATTTGACAAAATTTTCATCGCTCGTTGAGAAATTAATAAAAATATATACTGAAATCTAGATATTTTCACCTTTTGCTATGATCAGTCGTTTCTTAATTTTCTGATGAGGCAGTTATTTCGCATCCCATTATGACTATTCGATACCTCTATTGCTGACCGCACTTGGAGGATGTAATCGATTTTTTTGATAATTCAGTGAACCACATCTAGCCGCACTGCCACCGATTGAGAATTGTAGAACATTTGCTGTACCGCATGTCCTGCTCGGACGACATTGATTATGGGAATCAAACCTCGCTATCTTGTCCCTGATGCTCATTGAACGAAATCGATCCGTCGTCAGCTCCTTTCTACATCAAGTATTAGAATATACGCATCTTCTGGATATATTGTAACGTAATATCTCCTTTTATTGTCAACTGCCTTTGAAGCTATTCATGTGCATCGGAATCTTTGCTATTCCATTTGAGGTATTGTTCTTCATATTAGTGACGTTTCCGAACCACCAGGCATGTAGGTGTACTCCCGAAATACATTCACCTTTTCAATAAAAGTCTAATGATCCTGGTGACATTGTTCCAAACGATGATCTTTTCGGAATTCTGTACATGTCAAAACCAAGAGATTGATTGCATCTCCATCCGTAAACCATCTCCCTTTGGAACATTTTTAACAGACCAGACATTTGAGGAGTCCATAGGATTTTTGGCACATTCTAGACAGGTTTGTTTCTCTATCAAATTTTTCTAATTAGATTATA
Source organism: Nitrososphaeraceae archaeon (assembly GCA_030038695.1). Taxonomy (GTDB): domain Archaea; phylum Thermoproteota; class Nitrososphaeria; order Nitrososphaerales; family Nitrososphaeraceae; genus Nitrosopolaris. Next base: position 3,158 of record JASHSN010000238.1, on the reverse strand, counting down.
TTTTAGACTGACTTGATGGAGTAAACTAAAGCCGTTTTGGATTGATTATTTAACGAATCTCATTAGCTAAATATAGAAAACTCATATCCGGATACACAACTGCGATCATCATTATCCTTTTCTGTGGTAACACTAGTCAGACGGGTAACCTACTCATATATCTTTTCCGATGCTACAAATATGAGAATAACTGGTGTTGGTGGCGAAGGTAGGGTAAATGAAATTATTTTACAAATATGCAAGTTTTTAGTGATCGATACCTCCAATTCTTCCTACATGCATTCTTGCCCATCTAACGGAATTCCGATGTTTTTCCATATCATTTCCCAATTTATTCCCATCATGATACTGAGTTTCTCTTCACTTGTCTTGACACTACACGTAAATGTGGCTCCATTCTCCCAGCCCACATCGTCCCTTGCGAGACTTGCGGCTTGTTCACTGATATTGCGGTAACATTGTGGCGGGATCGGGGTGAAAGAGTGCTTTGCAAAACTTATAAATTAGTAACAAAAAGAAATAGTCTAGTGTAACCAAAAATTCAATTTCTTTACCTTCACAAATATTTTTATGGAGGAGCAACTACCTTCACTGCCCATCTACTCCATTGTTTAAAATCAGGAAATATTATCGAGCGAATAGGAAAAAGATCTGAGACAAAAATACGTCAGTTTGGATACGGGTTGCATTATCAGAATATATCTATGAATGATGTGTTAAGGTGTACTGACCGTCCTTTTTTTATAACAATATTCAAGGAGAGTTATTTACCAGTAATAAGTAGATTAAACGATGAGAGCGATAGCAAAAACATCATGGTGATTCATGATCACCGTGACTTAAGCGAAAACGTTGTACCGTTTATCAAAAATAAATGGAACCTGGTAACAATAAGGAAGACAGTAGCAGAATACTTAAACACCAAATACGGTCTTGATTCACTTTTTCTGTACCATCCATTTTATCCATATTCTGTTGAGTCAAAAAATCATAAACGGAAGAAAGGAGCAGTATCCATTTCTAGGATTTCTTTTGAAAAGAACACCGATATCATAATAAAGGCAAATAATTTGCTGAGGAGACGAGAAGACCTAATTAAATTATACGGATCTGCAAGCAGGATGTACGTACATTTATTTCTTGGGGGATACAATGGAGATTTCAACAAATATTATTGTGGAATATTTGACAAATCCTTCTCAGCAATTTCGAATCTACTCGCTGGAGTTAAGTTCGTTGTAGATTTGTCCATACTAAAACAGGATGGTGGTGGAACCCAATATACATTCCTAGAAGCAATCCATAACGATTGTGCTTTAGTCTTGCATAGGAAATGGATTGAAAATGTAAACCCGAAATATCGCGATTTCAAAGAAGGCTATAACTGTTTTGCGATTGAAAATGAAAAAGAGTTAGCAGATTTAATAAGAAAAGACCCAGATACAATAAAAATTGTTCAAAATGCAAAGAAGTTAATAAATAGACATATCAATATTAAATCTGAATGGTCTAAACTATAAGTGAACTACCGTTGGAGGCAGTTAGTAATTATACCTGTAATACAAATGTGACTAAAAATTTCATCAGGTGATCGAATGACAGGCATTGCTTAAAAAGTACGATCAAATAAGGGAACGCAGAGATATTTTTATCTTGTTGTGATAAATACAGCATTGAGTGAATGCTCATTACTCTTATTTTTGTCGTGGATATTATAGATTACCTTTGTTAAAAAAGAATTCAGAAATCTAGAAGATCTCGAATGCTCTGATTTTTTCCTTAATAACATTGTACCCGCTCACAGAGATTAAGAGATGGAAGGAATCGTTCGAATCATAACCACGGCAATTTCTGGATCTGCTATATGCATTAATCTTTTGTATAGTGAACTTGATTGTTACTCTTTAAAGCTTCTGTGTGAGATTTTAATTTTATAATGATGCTGTTACTAGCTCTATTAGATATTCTCTGCCTTTTTTCATTCGTAAATATCCACCCAAGAATCACATCCAGTGGAAGTAAAAACGATTTTCCAAAGCTTTCTATTAGTGCATCTAAAATAGATAAAGCCTCTCCAGAAATACCTACTGTTTTTATTTGTACAATCTTCTTACCTATCGATTGACCGCTGGTCGATTCAAAGTAAGTCCAATATGCTAGAAATATCAAGCTGCGAGTAATATATCCTACACTTGTCGCACCGTCAGTGAACCATCGCGTTGGATTGCTGTCAAACCATAATGGAAAAGTTGCTGCATAGAAAATTATTTCGATGGCGACTGTAACTATTATAAAATCTATCAACCACGCAATGAATCTATCGCTCCATTTGGCTAGGTTTAGCTCGATTGGTTCAGAAACTCCGGTTTCCGGGGGAACTTCCATGGTACTTTGAAGTTAGCGATACAATAAAATTGTTGATACAGCGGTTCTCACACGGGCGAACGAAAAAACACAGACGAAATTATTGTAGACATACCACGGAATATGAACATTTGATAGTCTACTCTGGTTCAAAGATGTACTGAATAACCAAGACGAGAACCAATAACAAATAGCGTAGATATGCTATCTATGTGATGGCTTGTTACAATACATACAGCATCAATAATCCGACACATTTGCTCAAGTTACACCAAAATTCAAAACGCTACCAAACACGTCAATTTCTGCCATTTAAGATTCGATCCTGAAACAAGGTTCTCTTTCATCTCCACTGCAAACTAAATTTGTCACTCTGAGCTACCATATTTTTCATAGTAAACTAACTTTTCGAGCGGCATCCGGTTCTTTCTCTTACCTGTCAACTTCCTTGCATGATATCCAAAGCCTACTATGATCGTTGGACTCAATTCATCTGGTATTTCAAAGTGGCTTCGAAGTTTTTCTTCTCTTATTCCTGTGAATAGTCCTGAACCTACCTTGTGATTCCATGCAGCCAACTGCATATTCTGTGCTACTCTTCCTGCATCAATTAAGTGGAAACTATACTCTGGATTTGTCAATACTATGATTGCAAAATTGGCACCTCTAACCCAGCTTCCGCTTGTACTATCTTCTGCCAACGTCTTGAGATTCTGTTTGCTGTCCACTTGGATAAATCGCCAGTGTTGAGTATTAAGGCCAGTGCCCGACAACCTAGCCGCCTCAAGAATATT
>JASHSN010000237.1 GCA_030038695.1 Nitrososphaeraceae archaeon | reverse complement strand
ACAGGCTAAATTGTAAACGAATACCACGATACAGAGCTAGACATTGGATTGTTGAAAGAACCCACTCCTGGATGAATAGGTTTAGAAGATTATTGATACGATGGGAGAAAAAACTAGAAAACTACGTAGCTATGTTACATTTTGCTTGTACATGTATTACTTACAGAGCAGCAGGACTTTTCGCATAGGCTCTAAGTACGACAATAATAAGAAAAGGTGTTTAGAACGGAGGTTTTATTAAATTCAATTATGAGATATATAGATTAAAGAAATCGTGTACAAGTATAATTCATTATCTGGAACTAGGTAAAATGTTAGGGTTACTGCCATTCCAATAAGACAAGAGTGAGGGGTAGGATCCACCAAAGCACAGCACTGCTCAAAGGGTAGTCACACAGATAGCATAAATCACACTAACAATGTCATTCTATAATCTATGAAAATAAGAATGTCTTCATGCCTAGATAGACCCAACAAATAAGTTGAGGAAGAGCAGGATAAATGGGTCCACCGTGTTTTTTTAGCGCTATTCGCAGGTCGAACTTTCTCCTGATTCCCGTACTATAATAATTCGCATAACTGTCGGTTTGAAGAATTCAATTCTCGTATTATCGAAGGTACATGTGTGTCCGAGATTCCTTCTATCAAGATAACATGTTAAAAGCCAGATTTCCCGTTTGACAATAATTGTTTGCTAAAATCTTCTTCCTTCTCTGTTTCTGCTTTAGTAATAAATCGATCTGTGCATGTATCATAGCATTGTGTTGCATCAAAATTTCATACATTATCCAATCCTCATTGTCTTCGATTACTTTTCCTATTTTATGCATGGCGAGTTTCAGCCCTATTATACATTTATCAAATGATCTCAATATCTTCGACATCTGTATATCGCACGTGGTTTGAAAAGTCATGTTTTCCGATGGCTCAAAACCCCAGTTATTCCTACTAGTTCTTAATAGTGAGCGTGTCTTAGCAATGGATAAATGTTTATCTCCAATCAACTTTGCAATCTCTGATTGTTGAATCTTACCAAGATTGAACAGCTCTTGCGCAGTGCTCGGCGATATCACGGACTTTCTAATTGAATCGAGGACATCAGAAGGTAAATCTAATAGCTTTATACGTTTAGTGATATAGCTTGGATTCTTGCCTAACTTTTCTGCTAATTGTGTTATTCCCCCCCAACCAAAATCATCGACGTATGTTTTGAATGCTGTCGCCTCATCTAATGGATTCAATGTTTGCCTCTGAATATTTTCTATAAGAGAAACTTCAAATGCTGCCTTATCATCTAATTCCATTATATGGCACGGGATCTTCCTCCATCCCAACAATTTACAAGCTTCAAATCGTCTGTTTCCTGCAACAATTTCGAAAAATTCCTTCTTTGGTCTGACGATAATTGGTTGTAGAAGACCTTTTTGATTTATTGAATTTGCAAGCTCATATGCTTGGATTATTTCTGAACGAAGATTTGTAGACTGTCTGATGCTAGAAACGTCCAGATCTGCTATAAGTCCAGGCATAACTAGCGAATCGTCTTCCCTCATCTTTTGTTGGTCACCCTCATTGCTACTTTGTAATATCATATACGAGCTAATATTTACGGCGGAAAGCGAAAAAGGATAAGATTTCCGATAAGGAAATCGAGTAAGATTGAATAGCACACATAACATTAGGAGAACAACCATGAACTATAGGGATCCAAAGTGAATAATATTTGTTCGACCTCTGAGACCCACAACGAAAAAACAGTAGATTCAGATTAGCTTAATATGCGATGAAATGGCCAATGTCACTTACGACTGCAAAAAAATTAGACAATTTCCTGTTAAATTTCAAGGAGGATCATTGTTCAAACTGGTTTTCCTTTTATTTTCCGGAGAAGATTCATAATGAAGCATGATGTAAATTAAAATGCCGAAAGACTGAAGAACATTTGTTTCCTTTTCGGAAGTTTGTTGTTGTCTTATGTTTTCTAGAACAAACCTGTAGAATGTGCCACATTCCATTCTAAAGAGGTGAAGGTAATTTTTGGGTGTTAATGCAAATCATCGTGGAATTTCGACATCGGAAATACGTCATAACAATATCAATAATAAATAAAGCCTAAAAATATATATTCATAACCGTGTTAGACGATATCGACAAGGGAATTCTTTCATATCTTTGCAAGAATGCCCGTATCTCCTCGGGTGAGATCCACAGAAATTTACGAGATTTGGATCATGAAATTACGGAAAGGGCGATAAGATATAGACTTCGAAGATTAGAAAGCGACAACATAGTTCTAGGATATTCACCGGTTCTAAACCCTAGTTTTGTCTCAGAAAAGCTAAACCGTACAATCACCATTAAATTTAAGTATTCGAGTAATGCTTCAGTTCTTATCGATAGACTAAAGAATTATGTAGCGGAAGCGCCCTTTTGTGTCTACTCTGCTAGGTTGAGTGGAGGAGACTTTGATTGGATATCTCATTTCGTTTTTGAATCTGTTGAACAATATGAATTAGAAAGTAACAATTTCTTGAATAGGTTCGCAGATTTGATAGCAGATTATCATTCATACGAGTCAAAGGCTATAAAGACTTCTCCTTACGCAATACTCGATGAACACGACATGATCGAAAGGAAATCGCGTGTATACAGAATTCTCAAGTCACTAGAAAAATACGATAATCTAAACGATAAACTTCAACTGATCGTAGAAAGTGTAGTTAAATATTTTGACGCAAAATTTGCAAGAATTTGGCTGGTTGATAAGGGGAGAAAGTATCTGATACTAAAATTTAGTGCTGGCAAATACAAGAATATTCACGGGGAATTTTCTAAAGTTCCAGTAAATTCAGTTAAAATTGGAGCAATAATAAAAACGAAAAAACCTGCAATCACTAATGACGTGGTAAATGATCCAAGAATAAAACATCAAGATTGGGCAATGAGAGAGAACTTGAAATCCTTTGCAGGCTATCCACTAATCTACAATCGGAATGCCATAGGTGTACTCGCTATGTTTAGTGAAAAGAAACTTAACCTGGTTGATTTTGAAATTCTAGGAATATTCTGTAATCAGATCTCAAAAGAGCTAAAAAGTTTTTTTGATGCACAAGATTTCTTATCGATTA
>JASHSN010000236.1 GCA_030038695.1 Nitrososphaeraceae archaeon | reverse complement strand
GATTCCAACTCACAGTAACCTATACGTTTATTCTATTTAATATTTACTGCAGATTCTTCGTTCTGGAATTTATGTGTAAGTGATAAATCCACAGCAGTGGTTCATAATCTGGGATTGCTCTATATCTACAAATTACGAGTGCGATCATTACGCACGATGGGAAGCACCATGGGCATCGATTTTTATCTCTACGTCACCACTGTATTTCGGTTTTACGGCCAATTGTGAAGGAGTGTAAATCAAATGTTCCTTTGTATATGACGAGAGTTCATAGTCATTTGTCATAAACAAGGCGTAAAATGGACACGCATCTACACACAACCCACAAAACACACACTTTCCAAAGTCTATTTGCGGCATGATGGCCTTCTTGTTGTGCTTCCATTGTTCATTAACCTTTACCATACCAATTGCTTCAGCGATCCCTTCACAAGTGATTGCACAGAGTTGACACCCTGTACACTTATCATGAAACAGAATGTGTCTACCCCGTAAACCGGCAATACCAACTGCTCGCTTCGGATCGAATTGATAACCATCACCGACAAATTTGAGTTTTTCTTCGGGATACCGAAAGGTAAATCTTTTGATAAGAAGGTGTTTGGAACCTGACTCAATGGCTCTTATGAAGCCAGCTGCTGTACTTGTTGAGGCAGAACTTGAAGATGATGACGATGTCATTAGATCGATAACGAACCGTGCTCATATTGGCTGTAAAAACCTTTCTAAAAATCGGCGTCTAGAGTTCACGAATTGACTGCCAATATCTTCAGGTGATATACGAGTTGAACATTGTAGAAATTCTATTCTGAACTGTTGATGACGAAATAGATTCTTTGACAAGATCTTTAATTTACGGCATACATTTTTATCGGAAATGACCACCGAACAAAAGAAGGTGGAACAGATTCGATCCCCGCAATCTTTCAAGAATCATCCCAAAAAATTGCTGTTGATATCGTAAAACAATTCCTAACTAAGGACGTCAGGATGATTGGTCTTGGTAGCGGCCCAATGGCAGCTGAAGTTGTCAAAGAAATTTCGAAATTGCCTCTCATAGAACATCTACAATGCATTGCGACATCTACACAAGTAAAACTGGAAGCCGAGCAGGCTAACTTAAAAATAGTAGACGAGGGTTTTCTCACCGAACTCGAAATATTTTTTGACGGAGCTGACCAGATCGATAGAAACAGAAACATGATAAAAGGTGAAAGTGGAGCACTCCTAAAAGAGAAGATTTTGCATTCGGCAGCTAAGAATGTGATTATCATGGCAGACTCGACGAAATACGTAGAATCATTCGACCGATCTGTACCTATTGAGGTTCACCCGTTTGCTAGGTGTATAGTACAAAAAAAACTCGAAGTAGCGGGCGGTCATCCGAAACTGCGTACTGTAGGCGAAGACTATGTGTACGTGACTGAGAATGGTAATCTCATCTTAGATACCGAATTTGTATCTATACCAGATGTTCGAAAAAAGGAAATTGAACTAAAGGATATAGCTGGAGTAGTTGAAGTTGGGCTGTTTACCAGACATGCAAATGTTTATTACAAGGCCAATGAAGACGGGTCATTTGAAAAGATACTCGGACAGGCTCTCCCACACTAGTTTCTCCTATGACTCCTGATCGAAACACTAGGACTCCTACACAATCCATAAATGTGAGTACGAGTGGGAATACGTGTCATAAAGTAAATGAAGTCGCTCAGAGGATTACAATATGCTGCTGCAGCCACTACAATAATCACAGGAGTGTTGCAGCTTATACTATCGAGCACTCTAAGAACGTTGGAAAAAGGCGATCCTACCCTAGAGATATTTTTCATAGGAATAGGGGTACTCCAATTATTATGGGCTTTTTGTATAATCAGAAATTGGGGTAAGCAGTTTTATTCCCTGGCCAATGGCATCACAATTGCCCTGATCTTTCTGTGGGTGCTTCTAAGGTTGCCAAAGCCTGTTATTGGAGCTGCTTTGCCTATTGATTCACTTAGTATTACAATACAAGCATTGCAGGTTCTGTTTTTTGCTTTGTGCACTACAATTTTGACTGCAAGAGAGGATAAGAAACCGGTGACACCGCCATCTTCGACCGCCCCAGCATTGAAAACAAATATAATGAATGGCGTCCAAATCACCCACACGTCTTCGACTATGGCTAGTAGAATGGTTGTTTTAGGAATTGGTGCTGCGGTTATCATAATTGGCCTTGCCGGACTTACATATTACATGTCCCAGGTAGTGCAAGTGTATGAAAGGCAGACAGCATCTACACCTCCATACACGTCTATGCCACCAATACAGGCGCCTGGTTCGGTTTACGTTGAGATAGCATTTGTAATTATCTTCATTGCAGGTTTATTCATTGCTTCTTATGGAGCAACCCTTCCTGGGCGAGCTACGAGACCTGAGATCGGCCATTAAGAATGCCAGCTCATTAGCGTCTCTTCTGCCCTAAATGCCATGTAACAAAAGTTTGGTTTACGCCCAGTCATTTGTGACAGATTGACTGCCTGAGTCTTAGGAAGTCCTCTTATTTGTCTTCGGTTCTTTTTTCGTCACGATCAGAAGTTTGCCAAACGTTCAAAAATATATCCATCCAATTGCTATGAAGCCGTGCAAGTTCTCTGGCAAACTCATTATATGTATTTGCGGCTGACAGAGCGAAATCTTGCCATATAGCTATGGCAAAAGTAAACGGATAAACGTAATCTACTTTAGAGGGAACTTCAACCCCATCGACACTTGGAGCCTTCCTACTAGCATCTACTTCCTGAACACCCAGCCCTTGTTTACCTACCTCACTTTCGGTAGACATCTTGGATTGAACTTGGGTTTCGTTCTCTTTATCTTTTGACTTGGGCGTGGGCTGCGCGGCCGTCTCATCTTGTTTCAAGATCGCCTTCCCTTCTATCGAATGTATCACAGCTGTTGTTTCATTCGTTTTCTCAGATTTATCTGCCTCGTTTGTTGATTCTAATTTGACTGGCACTTGATAATTTGGTGCTTGATTCATAGTCAGCACTGCTCCTCGCAATTCCTTTGCATCCTCATCCTGCATTGTATGGCTTTCTTTTCCGCTCTCCTGATCCATTCTAGGTATAACTGTTGCATGAACTGGCGATTTATCTACAGCTTTCCTATCCCTATTTTCCGCTTTAGTGTTCGACATGTTGTATCCAAGCGATGATAAAACTTCGTGGAATAAAAACGTAACAATAATGTAAAATAAAAAATAACACTTTGAGTAAGATTTAACAAAATTGTGGATTTCCCACAGGTATTAGACTTAATATGTATTAAATCTCAAATTTGGAGTGACCTCAAGTAACTAGATATCCGAACATAAAATTTGTAAGACGACGATAACTAATTAATCTCCTTCTCCTTTTTTCGGTTCTTTTTTCATTTCGTCTCAAATAATCGTCTAACATCAAATGAAACAAATCTATCACTTCCTCTCCGCTTGACACTCATCAAACTTAACAGACTTCTTCCACCGTTTCTAGCTCCTGAATCAGGAAGATATTCGTTCTTCCTTTGCTTACCGATAGCGCCTTGAAGTGATAATACCCCATGTGGTTTCAAGTACATCCATATTCTATGAGATCGTTATACGAAAAATGACCTTGTCGCTAACAGATTACGATGTAGGCAGTGTTATTTTATTTGACTTGCGATTCCAAAACTTACTACCTAACCTTGTGTGAACAATCTTTGTGTACATAATAAAGGAGTGCCTCTTGGTATAACCTTCGATGCTGCCAACACACATAGAGTTAGCTATTCTTCTTAACATGGTTCAACGCTCTGACCTCGGCTCTGCGGGTGACATGCTATACGCAGCATCACTACAAAACGATGCCTAAATAAAGTTGTTAACTATGTATTACTGCCACACGCCTCTTGTGGCCCACTGGTAAATCGCTGGTTCATCTGGGGTTATCCTGCCAGGATCAGACTTATCTCTCTCTAGACTCATGTATCCCCTTGGCATTTTCATCCTTAATCGCTTTCGCAATTTTAGGAATGTATCGATATCTCCATGGATAATCATCCTGTATTGCATAAGCAATTCTTTCAGAATCCAGTCATCATTCACACTATTCACTATATCATCAAAATTTACTAGTGTAGACTTCATCAAAACAATGGACTTTCT
>JASHSN010000235.1 GCA_030038695.1 Nitrososphaeraceae archaeon | reverse complement strand
GTCATAAAGCAGCCTTACTCTCACCACCTAAGACAATTGAAATCTTATATGGCAATCCTGAAAGCAAGTTATGGTAAGCTTCTCTACTGTATCCAGGGCTACACCAAAGAGGTGAAAGATTATTTCCCAGAGTATCTAGTTACTTTAGAGCCAGGAGAACGAGAAAAAATATTGGAACAACTAGAAGCCGACGCTGGTGAGTTACAATATGGTATTGATGAAAAGAATCCTGCGCTTGTGGGACATATTGCCTATGACAAAGAGTATTTGAATAAATGGAATCACAATTGGTGTTGTTCTGGATGCCCATATTCTGATGAATGTGAAGCTATGAGAGCCAAAGAACGGAAGAGTATATTCAATGTTAAGAATATCAGACCATTAAAAAAAGTAGCAGCTAGTACAGCCTGACAATGTCAACTAAATTTTACGCCATTGTCAAGCCGGCAAATTTCAAATTAAATAGCCCCCATCATCTTCCTCTTCGTATATGCATATAGCTTTTGTTATAACAAACGATGTATGAGGCTCTTGCCAGAGAGAAAGAGCGTAGGAAATTGTACACTTTGCCGGATACTATACGAGTGTTGTTATCTGAGAAATTGAAGGAGGACGAAGATCTCTTGAGAAAAGAGCGTAGGGAGGCATGGGCATGGGAATGGGGACCTCAGACACAGTCACAGGCGGTAGCGGAAGTTCCAATGCTAAGGCGTGATATAGGGCTCAGTTCTCTTTGCATTATACATTCGTATAATCATTCTTAGCTATATACTTTCCGGCGCATCTTACGAGTCCGGTTATACTACAGCTAACATGTTCAGATCAGGAATATAGTGACAGTGTACCTCCTCTCCTTTCCATATGAGGCACAAACTCTATGTAGAACAAGTCAACGACATTGAACCCCTACGATGTAAATATCACAAAATCGCTCTCATAGAACATGGACGATTCTTCCAACGGATGTGTAAAAATTCCATTGGTCTGGAACGCTCCCACCTGCAATGGATGTGGTCAGCCAGAGGTGGACATTTTCCAGGATGAAGGAGAATTCTGCTGCTCATGTTGGACAAAGAAAACTGAGCCCTATATTACACCTTAGAAGAAATCATTATACATACATACGTATTTGCCGTCCATCCGTCCGTGCGTACGTGCATGCATGCGTATGCCAACCGCGTATATCCCACTTTCTGTCCAGCAAGGAGATTAAAAAAGATAAGATAAGGTATGGTTTTATGTCGGAGGGACACGGGCTGCTAGTCCTGGTGGAAGACAAACACCTGTGTTGCGACACGGGTCCGGCGGTGTTAGTTGGCTTGTTATACCTGGTGGTAGCGTTGGATGCGCGGTAGAGGCTGCCCAAGGAGGAAGCTCAGCAGCAGAGGCCGCGTAAGCAAATTGAACAGCAGTCGCGAGAGTCGCAAATCCGATTGCCAACATTACACCAAAGGCTATCGCGTCTTTTGCATGTGTCATTATCTATCTATCGTCATCTATCATTCTAATAATCTTGTTGAAGACATTGTGGGACATAGTAGCACCGGTCAGAGAAACTCTACGAAACGATAGTAAACTTAGACAAGTGTACTATCGTTTATTATGGACTATAATCTAGATACTTATCATAGCTGATATGCAAATGACCTGGGTAGTGGTGATTGTTGTTTGCCTAAGCATCGCGCTTTTTGAAGTATTCCCAGAGAGATCGATTTGGTCAATTCCTGTAAGAGACGCAGACGAGCATATGATCGCTGTCCCGACCTCAGGAGGGTTGACTTTACTGAGGCAAAAACAGGAAATACATACCACCAAAGAACAGGAACGATTTTGGAAGAGAATATTGATTGTAGATGACAATCCTGATATGACTTGGACTTTCAAGAAAATACTAGAAGATAGCAATGTCGAAGCGAACAAGAGAATCGAAGTATATACGTCAAACAGTCCTGTCGTAGCATTGTCAGAATTTAAACCGAATTTCTATGACCTCCTTTTGGTCGACATCAACATGCCACGCATGAACGGATTTCAATTGGTTGAAGAAATATTGGCTATCGATATCAATGTCAGAGTTTGTTTCATGTCTTCTGGAGAAATAAACCGCGAGGCGCTACGAGAGATATATCCAGCTTTAAGCTTGGGTTGCTTTATCAGAAAGCCAGTCACCATGAACTATTTGATCAAACGAATTAGATCAGAATTGGATTAGGCGTTCCACACCATCATCCCTCGCAATTGCTGGGATGGAGTAATAAAAATACTATTATCACGAACCGTCACTCATTGCACCGTAGATATATGACACTACTGTTATCAGTAGGAGCCAAAAGATAAAAAATGATAAAAAGAGATAGATTTGAGTTATTTAGTCTCTATCGGCGTGGCGACAGACAGAACTTCCTTCACGAAGTTTGCCCTTTTCGCATGCTGATCGAATGACTTCGCGTACATCATTCTTGTCGAGGTATCGCTCGACACTCTCGCGTACGACATTACCCACAGATCGGTCTTCAGCTACGGCTAGACCCTCAAGTCTTTCATTAAGCTCAGTCGGTACAAAAAATTCAACCTTTTCTTTACTTCCGTTTCCGTTACTTCCGTTTTCATTCTTAGCCAATTTAATCTGGATATGATAGACATGCAATATATTTAACCTGAAAATTGGGGTTGAAGCCCGGCAAGAGAGATTGCCGGGGTGCCCATGTATGGCCCTAGAATGCGTAGGAGGTAAGGGTGTAATGAAGTGCTGCGAGTTGTAAGCTGCGTGTTGTGAGCAGGCAGACTACTCACACCTATATATTCTATATATTTAAATGGAATGTGTAACTGCTATACGTGTCAACTACAACCGGTGGCCTACTTGCCCCAACTTTATGAATATATGTGCCAATTGCCAATTGCCCAATATCCGTAATAGGTATCGGTTGATGTTGATAAATAGGTTTTTCGGCCCAGCCCAGTACCCCTTGCCGGGTTTGTAACTGTGATAGATAGTCGCAGTTCACTCGGCCTCTAACCAGCATAAGGCTATCCAACAGCCGCAGAATCAATGCTATAAGGAGTGCAACATTATACTATGCTATGAGGTTAGACCAGATCATTTGGACGACAACTTTGGTTATTGTAGGCGTTGCGGTCGCTACGAAAACAAATATT
>JASHSN010000234.1 GCA_030038695.1 Nitrososphaeraceae archaeon | reverse complement strand
GATTTCTAAATTGTGGAGCAATGAGTTCATAGGTATAATGAATAAAAGGTGTATAGGTATAATGAATAACATTATTTTGATACCAGATACAAGACGAGGCCAACTTGACAAGGGTATAAGCACCAGCACACAAATGCAAAACTGGAAGCAGCGCCTTATACTAAAAAGTGTTCTCATTATTAGTTTACCAATACTGTTTCAACATTCTTCAACACTAAGAAGATTCAACAGGACCATAAAATGTCAATAAGTGGCGAAAGTTAATGGACAATAACTTCGAATGTCATGACATCATAACAATTCACATTTTATTTGTGGTAGAGCCACACTTCAGCACTGTAAAAGATAGAAAATGTGAAGCAGAACACCACTGAGAATCGCCAGCGTTAAATTCGTCAACTGGATAAATTTTGGTAACTGCTCCATACATAATAAATCGAGTAACATAGTTAGTCAAGTATTTTAAGAGGCCGTAGGACACAGCACTTGGTAATGACTTCAGTTAACGATGACAATGATACTAATGATTTAAAAACGACTACGGAGAGTGAAAAGACTAGTATAGTTGAGTTACTTGATGAATTAATATCTCACATGAATGCAACAAGAAATGTGTTTAAGATTATGATACTATCCTCATTCATTCTTGCACCCTTGTCTTTGATGTTAGCTAGTGTTTTCGTAATTCATCCTTTTTTCATGCATCGAATTTTGTTTAGATTCCCTGACGTAGGTGGTTTCTTACTTTTCTTTATCGGAATTTCAATAATGTTGGCTTCAATGTGGCTGTATATCGGACTAAGCGAACGAAGATTCTTCTCTAAGTGGGACAAGAGATTCGCTAGGTTCACATCATTGAAAAATCAGGTTGATAAAGAGCTCGAATAACCTGGACTCAAACATCGTTTAAAACTGACGATATTTGCTAAACGAAACTTCATGTAGTAGCGGACACCAAACCGAACTCATTGGTATTCAATGAACACGTGTAGTATTTGCAGTCTCAAAGTGTCTAACCATGAAGACATATACTGTTCAAACCATCTGAAAGCCTTTAATAATCTCAAAAAGCATTATGAGATTTGGAACAAAGCATTTGGCGGTTTGACCTGGGTCGAATATCTGAACAAATTACTAAAGTTGAACGAAACTGGTAGCTGGGTAAGAGAAGTAATATGTACAGAAATGAGGACTGTCGGTTGATGCATACAGCAGCTCGAATCATGAAGAATAGGTGTTATGATATCAATGCAACGTACCGAATTTTCGAATTGACCATAATATTAGCATTGGCATTAGCAGCCATGGTCAACCGATATCAACGGATTGACCATTAACGTATTGATTTTCGAATATCATCTCAGCAATTTTTTCCGCCACCTTGCTTGGTTTAAGCATCTTCTGCTTGTTCGCTTTGTAATAATCCTCATCAATATCTTGCTGCATCCTGGTATCCACTTCACCTGGACAGATAGCCATTACTCGTATATTGTAATTTGCGACTTCCCATGCCAAACTCTCAGTTAGTGCTATTATGCCAAATTTACTTGCACAATATGCGGAAATATTGGGAAATCCGGTTTTTCCAGCTCCTGAGCTCACGTTGACAATTACGCCAGACTTATTGACCATCATTATAGGGAGGGCGGCACGCGTGCACAGAAATGTACCTTTGAGATTAATACTTATTGTTCTATCCCATTCGTCTTCTGATGTATCAACTAATTTCTTGACATAAACTATTCCAGCATTATTGACTAGAATGTCAATGGATTTGAATTTGTCAATTGTTGACTTAATGAGATTTTCTACTTCTAAGCAATTGCTAACGTCGCATCTGGCACCAAGGATCTTACCACCCGTATCCATATTTGTCATCTGTTTGATTTCCGTAACTGTTGAATTGATTTCTTTTTGAGTTCTAGAACACAGTACTACATTATATCCCCTTTTAAGCAATACGATTGCAATTTCCCTACCGATGCCCCTGCTACTGCCAGTAACGATCGCAGTTTGATTAATCAAATTTCAATCACAGATTACGATATTTTGCGTTAGGAGTGAGAGCATTATTAGCTTTCCGCAATTCGATCTACCGCCGCTCCGGCAAATGCCTTGAAGCGTTTTGACGACCCTTCGAGTCGTACCCTCATTTTGGTATGAAGAGGATACTGCGGGGAGAGGAAGTTGTATCCGGGCATCTCTACCTACTTCAGTTCCTCTCTTCTATTCGAAACATTGGAGTATAGGAAAAACTCTATCTTTGATTAAGTATTGAATTTAGCTTCGGGATCAAGCTGGATATACTGAGAGGTTTGGTAATAAAATAGGCATCCGCTAACACCGTGTCTAGATTCTCTCTATTGGTCTCGAATGCTGTAAAAAATACAATTTTGACTGATGGATTTTTTTCTTTTATACGACGATATAACTCAAAACCAGTCATTTTTGACATCCTAATGTCCGTCAGTACAAGATCATAATAACCATCCGGATGACTTGTGAAAGCTTGCAAAGCTGACTCGCTATTAGAAAATACTTCAACATTAAATTTTTTCTTTAGATTGTTGGATTCTAGATCCCGTTTTAAAATACGAAGGATATCTTTCTCATCATCAACGATCATGATTCTTGGGTCATGATTTGTTTGGTCTTTACTAATCACAAATACTCCGTAGATATAATATTGTATAATCTTATCATATAATGCTTTGGCCAATTCGTGTGCTTTTTATGTGAGATATATGATATTAGAAAATGCTATACTCAAGTGAGTATCCCTTCAAATATAACCGTCTGAATTCTAATAGTAAAGTTAACGGTGAAGCGTGAATTATTTGTGTGTTTGCTGGCCCTTCTCCTTAGGGACAGCCCCGAAAAATTTAGGTCTAACGTCAACCTAATGAGTTCTGGAGTCATCAAACCCTCTTTAGGATGGCTCGATAAACCGAGAGTTGCAATCATTGGAGAAGAAAGCCTGCTTACCGACAGCTCTTGACCGAATCCGACATATTCCTCATTCTCCTCATACCATCATTGCCTGACAGGCAAGGCAAGTATATAATCTACTTAACGTACAGGTACTAGCCAATCTATAAGTGCATCAAGCTCTTCGCAACTTATGGTTACCCTAACTGGACCTAGCGGTGATTCCCGTTCGTCATCTACCACCACTACAATACCCCTAGCAGCCGCTTGCTTGTTCAAAAGGAACCATGTGCTGTTGTCAGCTCTATTATTAAGTAAGATACGCCTCAAGACTCCCATTGCGGTTCGTGATCTAATTTGTTCATAAATCGTACGAAGTGATTCCCCTCCAAATGATTTACCAACAACCTTATATCCGTATCGATATTCTGGTGTGCATTGGACTACGTTGGCCACCGCATTTTTCACTCTTTCCGGAGACTCCGAGGGGTTAACTCTAGCCTCAACTTTTAACTCAACAAGAGAAGTTATGTGTAATTTTTGCATTCCTGTTCAACATTTAATGTTAGATGACGAACTACAATATTCTGTAACCCATTTTTGAACTATCTCGAAGGCTTTTTCCTTTAATTGATCAATCGTTAAATCATTGTTAGACAAAATTTCGTCGGACATAGCGATCGCTTCACTTATGCCTACCCCCAATTCGCGTTTATCACGGTTATCGAATTCGTATTCGTTCAATGGCGCATCACCTCTGGCTCTTTTTCTTAGATGTTCTAACCTTATACCGGCAGATGCATGTATAGCTAACAATCTAACGCGACCAATCGTCTGTAATAATTCAACTTCATGGACGCTCCTGACACCATCGATCACTATCTTATGGGGGGCATCAGCCTCCTTCTCTCTTTTTTCAATTTCATTTAGTATCAAGTGCGCAATTGCTCCGGGACCAAACTGCTTCCTCAAATTTAACATCAAATTACCTAAATTCATATCATTTGGCTCTATGTTTTTTCGCTTCACTTCATCTCGTACTAGGTCACCCATTGTCATAACACCGAATCCTTTTTTCTTTAGTGCCTGGGCAACGGTAGATTTTCCTGACCCAGGCATTCCCGTAAGGCAAACGATGAATTTTGTATTATTTTTCATATTAGTGCTTTTTCCTCTCCTCTCGCTGTCTCCAGTATCATTTTCTGCCATCTCTACGATATGCCAGCCTTCCGCACAAGGAAGCTATTAAATTTTTGCGGCAACTCCTCGCACGACTAGAAAATATGCATCCGAATATTCCAAAATAATATAAAAGTATAACGGAAAATAATCGCAATAATTTGAACAACATAAGGGCTTTCATTGCTCTCGACGTCTCAAACACAATTGGTATTCAAAAGTTGCAACGAGAATTAGCCTACGATGCAGCATGGGGGCTTGAAGCTAGTCCCGTCAAAAGCCAAAATCTTCACTTTACCCTTATTTTCCTAGGAGACATACGGTTAGACAGTATAAGCAAAATAAAGAACAAATTATCAGAACTACAATTTGAACCAATAAGAATAATCTTCACAGGTATTGGTTGTTTCCCAAATTCTAACTTTGTGAGAGTCGTATGGGTTGGGGTAGACGGAGATAGCTGCAAAAAACTTGCTAGCCTTGCTGAACAGGTGGTCACGAAAATGTCAGAGCTCGGCTTTAGACAGGACAGACCGTTTAGTCCTCACCTTACGATATTTCGCCTAAAAGGACGCAATCTGAAATTGGAAACGGAGCTATTATATAAGTATGGGAAGAAGGATTTCGGTTGGTATGTCGGTGACAAAGTCCATCTCAAACGAAGCCAGATTACTCCTTCAGGACCAATATATTCGAATATTTTCACGGTAAATTCTGTATGAAAGATTATAGCTCTATTATTGCACAAGCACTAAATCAATGCGAACCCTCGCTTGAAGATGTGAAATACCTAACAAAGATCGCAATTGAAACAAAGGCATTAGTGAGTGGTTACAGGTCTCCGAAGGTAGTAGATGTCGTTTTAGGAGGTTCATTTGCCAAAGGAACATGGCTAAAGGATGAGGTAGATATCGACATTTTCGTTAAAATTGATGACTCGGTCAGCGATAAGGAGTTTGAACAGCTTGGCAAGGAAATAGGTTTGCAATCCCTTAAAGGGTACAAAACTTATCTTCGCTATTCTGATCATCCGTACGTAGAAGCTATAGTAAGCGGAGTTAGAGTCAACGTAGTCCCGTGTTACAATGTACAGAAGGGTGAATGGAGAAGTGCTGCTGACAGATCGCCTTTCCATACAGATTATATTAAAAAGAATTTAAACGACGTGAAAAGGAACCACGTAAGGCTGTTAAAGAGGTTTCTGAAGTCAGTGGGTGTTTATGGTGCAGACATTGCAACAGAGGGATTTAGTGGCTATGTAGCCGAAATTATCATTTTGAAGTATGGATCGTTTGAGTCAGTATTGCATGCTATGTCATACATAGGGCCAGAAAACAACGTCATTTCTATAGATGTTCCGGACGTGTCGACTCTAAAAAATTTTGAAAGTGAGATTATCATAATTGATCCCATTGATCATAATAGAAATTTAGGGACAGCCATCTCGTCTGAGAGTATAGGTAAGTTCATTCTTGCCGCTAGATCATTCTTGGAGAAGCCATCTATTGATTATTTCATTAAGAAAGAAAAAAAGGTCTACGACCACTACAAGAAACTATATCCTAATCTAGTTGTAGTCGAATTCAGCTATAAAAAGCGTAGCCCTGACGTCATCTGGGGACAGCTAAAAAGAAGTCTTAATGCGATTTCTAAACAGTTGTGTCTTGCTAATTTTAAAGTAGTTCGAAGTATTACCGTAACTGATGAAGAAAAAGATGCTGCGTTTGTGTTTTTGATAGAATCCATTAAATTGCCTTCGTACACCC
>JASHSN010000233.1 GCA_030038695.1 Nitrososphaeraceae archaeon | reverse complement strand
ACCTCCAATGTAAATGAGTTGCTTCCACCATTCATGTGCTTCTGTGCTTGCATGATTGCTGCAGGAATGACAATTCCAAAGCTGTCCTTACCATATAACCTATACATTTCTTGTACTACAGTATTAACGTAACGACCAGAGGTTGTAAGTACAACCATTTCATCATATTGTCCTGACTTGTGAAAGAAAGAATTACCTGTATTTGTGTTGATCCTGACAATTCTGTCTACATTTGGATTACCGGACTCTCCTAGTATTCCTGTCACTACAAAGTTTCTAGATGTACCATCATAGGTTGCTGTAACAGACTGGCCTAGTCTTATAAGTGGATTGTGGGTGAAGCCTGGAGGATTCGCTATATCATATCCTACCATCATAGCAGAAGGATTATTGCTTTCTATTTTAGAACCAGGAATTAGCTTCAAGGTAGGAGAAATTATGAACAAGGCCCTAGCACTCTCAGCACCAACATTGATGTTTAATACGTCACCCGGAACATTGTCACCAGCTACACGGAGCTGAACCTGGGCCTGATAGGCCGGTACGACATCTTTAACAAATGGAAGTGATTTTATCCTGCTTACCACTCCATGATCGAATGGAAGTCGAGGTGTTATAGTAGCTAAGCCCGGAGCTTCTTGGAAGGTCTTGGACTTAGACCCCGGGCCTACAAAGAATACATTTGGTGCCAGACTTCCAATTTGCTTATCCATAAAAGCTGCAGAACCTGCGCTAATAGCATTAATTGCAACCATCAAGGCGCCGCCTACTACTACCATCAATATTGTTAGCGCAGACCTCAATTTCCTTTCTCCAAGTGAATCAATGGATATTACGAGAATCTGTTTCAGATTTCTATGCTTCTTCTTTTTTACCATCCTTGCAGTGAAACAGCAGCACCAGAAGATCTGCTTTTTCTTAAAACCCGATTTTCGATTCTGTGCGTGTCTTGTCGAATTGTCATATTCTATCTTCTCTTACTCTGTCTAACCGTAATAGTGGTAGTGATGGTGACAGTGTAGAATAAATTTGGCTGCCAGAGCTTTTTGGTTTCAATAGGATTTAAGATAAACAGTAGTACTAATGCTATAACGTTCCTTTTAGCAACTAAAAGTAATGATGTGTGAAACATTTCTTTTACTATTATGGTCCTTTAAATTATTTATATGTCGTCATACATTCGACGAATGTACTGTTATGAACCGAAAACACCCTTCATGAGATGGAAGTGTCTCCTAAAACAAGAATTCACCGGTCTAGCTCTTCGCGGGGATTTCCTAGAGTTACAAATTAGCATAAGACGATCGAGAGCCTAAGGTGGAATGGTAGACTGTCCCTAATTCAGAATTCAAATAAGCTTTCTCGAATCATGCATGTGTAGGTGTCGAGATCTATGATCGTATGTGGAGTATATGGGACTGGTCATTCCAGTATCTTGTGACATTTATGACAAAGAGATAGCAGATTACCTAGCAAACCAGCTCGACAAACCATGAAGATGGGTACCAACAAGTATGAATAAAGACATTAGAGTCTATTCACTAATGATAATAGTGCAAATGGAATGATATTAAAGTAAATAAAAATTTGGATACTTATGCTTTTGGGACTTATATTATATTGTTCCTTTTTCCAGCATCTACATTACATGGAAGGATCCGCGCCCCAATGGGAATTGTATAGTCGAAAGTACTTTTCCGTTTCCGGCATCCACTATTACTCTGTGGATATTGTTGTTAGTATCTATAACATGAACCCTGTAAACTAAATATCCATTCACTATTGCAATATGAGCAGAAGTTGCATGAGAATTGGGACCTACAGATTTTTCGGCAGTTATAGCAGCTGCACTCAAACTCACGCTAGCTTTGGTTTGAATTATTTGCGACTTGCTTGGAAATATCTGTACTGATCCCGTCAAGTTTCTCAAAGTAATAACACCTGTACTGCTTTGGCGTTGGGCACTAGCTTCCTGCAAAATTCCTATCATTGACGATGCAGTTACAATCAATACTGCAGTTATTAACAAGTTTTTGTTTTTGGTTGTCATTTCTTTTTTCACCTCTTAATCAAGAATGGTGTAAGAGAATTAAATTAAAACTTGCTAAACCATGTTAACTTACAAAGTTAACTAAACCCTAACCGTAGTACATTCGTCGAATGTATAACATTATATTTATAGCTGACGAACGCAGATATAAATACATTGAATTCAAGAACAAGTGTGACCTTCGGCGCTGTAGTTGTCACAGCAGTAGTACTACTATTTGCAGTAACTCCAATAGTAGTAGGCAGCATGCAAGCACACGCCTTCCGTGGCGGCTTCGGTCACGGATTCTTTGGTCGTGGCTTTGGCTTTGGTCGTGGCTTTGGATGGGGCTGGGGTTACCCATATTGGGGCGGCTACGGCGGCTGCGGCTACCGATATTGGGGCTGCTAAATCGATCCCCTCTACTTTTTTATTTTTTAACTAAAAAATCGAAATTCAAATAATGGCCTGGCCTCAAATATGATAATTGACTTTTTCGTACGACTTATGATACTTCTATAGTCTAACCTTTTTGTTTGCTTCTTCTTAAACATGATTTCTAGTATTCCATTATTGTAAGCAGATTTGGCTGTTTCAATATCTGTTTCAGGGGTGTTTCAAGTCTGATGGTACTTTGAGGATCTTCGCTTTTGACTTCTACCGTATTGTCATATGTTGTCCTTACTGATTCGAGGCATCTCTACTACAGCCTTAACTTCAGTATCAGTTGTAGTCACATCCACTAAAGGTTCTGTCTCGCCACTAATTTCAGGTCTACCGAACACGCCAAACCCTCTTGACCTAGAACGGCATCTGCATCCACCATCTGAAACGGAGGTAGAAGATTCTAGTCTTGCAAGACAACATCTTATGTTTGGATATCAACATGATGTATGGGATTTTCATCAGGTGGGGAAAGAAGAATCTGTAAGGAAATATGAGGAAATTGAATGAATAATCGACTAAACGGCCAGGCATGTATATTGTTTATACCTTGTGTGACTCCAGGAGACCATACTGAGAGACAAGAGACAATAGAGATACGAGCAAATACTATCGCAGGAGCAATGCCAGAAAATATATTTCAATCTGTAAAGGCTTGCTAAAACTAGGACTTGGAGTAACCCATATGGTGATGGCAAGTCGAGTAATAGAATACTGGCAATATTGCTCGATACTAAGATGCGTATAAAATTTTCATGAGTTGACATAACTTCAAATATTTCATTCATGATTGTCTCTTTCGATACTAAGAGGCCATCCGAAAATCAGTTGATATTTGTTGAGTTCTAGACTCACTATATCTGAACGATAAAGCTAAGCCAAACCTAACCCATCTTGTTATTCGTAGTGATATCTGAACTCACAGGTGTTGAATCCGCGTACGAAACACCTGATGTATTATGGGATAGGATTGTATCGTTGCTGCCATCA
>JASHSN010000232.1 GCA_030038695.1 Nitrososphaeraceae archaeon | reverse complement strand
CTCCAATAAGGCCAGTTCGCGTAGAAGAACTCTTACATCATCTTCTAATGTGTTCTCCGTCATTTCTTTTGCTAAATCCCAATCTCTTTGTTATTACTTACCCGTGTAGTTATATACACCATAGACAATTTCCCTGCTCTACCACAAACTGATATTCTGTCTTGTCTTGTCTTTTCAAGTTGTTAGTTATTGTCATACCTAACCATTAGTAAGCCTACCTAATATATACTATTACCTAATCATTAGGGTGGTTTCCTAACCATTAGGCTTATATGACTGAGAGAGTCTTACATCGGTTGTGGGGTCAAAGACGGTAAAAATAACTGAAGAAGCACATAAGATGCTCGTAGAACTAAGCAGTAGTAAGATTGAGACCTTTTCAGACGTTATTATAAAACTTGGCAATTATTACAAGACGCATCATAAGAAATGACCAAGAACGTACCAGGGGGCGTTTATTGTATTAGAAATAACGTCAATGGGATGATGTATGTTGGTACAACCACGCGTCTTATTGAGCGTTGGCGATTACACAGATATCAGTTAAAGGACGGGGTACATCATAATAAAAAATTACAGAACGATTGGGACCATTATGGCGAGCAATGTTTCACATTTTCTATATTGGAAACGGCCCCCAGTTCAACCGATCTAGATATGATGGAGAAACGATGGCTGGATAGATATCCGCCAGAAACGCTTTACAGTATCAGTCGCCATATTAGACCGATAATCACGAACAAAGATCCTGAGAGGTATAATCTGAATATCTCAGTAGAGGTGTATCAACGACTGAAACGTATGGGTAAGTTTGGAGAATCTTATAATGACGTTATATCTCGCGCCCTTGACGCGTTAGAAGAGAATAAGGATGATTGAAGGAATATCTCCCTCTATGTCTATCGTAGTCAACTACCCCAACCTTCTATCGGTCTTATCTTATGAGTTTTCGTGAGTTACCCATTCATTTTATGAATGGGCTTCTTTCCCATCCATGTCATGAGTTTTATACTTCATTGAACCAACTTGCCTATTCCTCCTTCGAGGAGTTAATTGTGGTGAAAACTTCCAACATCAAGAGATCTCCAGTCATTTTACATTTATCTCGATCCCAAGATATTAACAAGAAGCTGTTCCTTCTGCCTCTCAATATTCGAAATGATGGTCTCTCGGCGCTGTGGCTCTTCGATCAGCTCATCCTCATAGATGGCGGCCAGTAAAGTCCACAACACAGCCTTAGCGCCATCGATTGTGATTCTATTATTCTCAAACAAGTCTAAGACCGCATTCTCAAAGTCTAACGGTGTTAACATCATTCCTTACTCTCCATATTTGGCCAAAGTGTTGATAATCTCGGCTATCTCATCTGGTCCGTCATCTTTCTTCACTAACTTGGACACGCTAATTACATCTCGAATATCTCCTTGCGACTTCCATATCTCTTCACCTATACGTAGAGCGGTATCCTTAGAAAGATTTGGGCAGACCTTAACGGCTACCTCCAGGAATTGGTCTTTGGAATATTTCGGTAAATGGAGGCGTCTGAATCGTGACCTGAGAGGTGGTGATAATTTATTCAAATCGTTACATGTGGCAAAGACCTTGGCACCTTTTATGGTGAAATCATATTGTTTCTTCTGCTGGTCGACCTTGATCCGTCCGCTTTCTAAGAGACTAAGTAATTTATTTTGCCAGGATTTTGAGAACTTATCTAACTCGTCCAACAATATAATCTTCGGCTGCTCTTGTTCTAACACGTCTAGAATCCGGCTTGTCGTATTGGTACAGTCGAAAAAGACAGCTCCTTTTTGCTTGGCAAGCTCTAATAAGAATAAGGTCTTTGAGGATGCCGGTTCGCCCCATAGGAGTAGGTTAAAGGATTCCTCTGAGTCTAGGGCACGTAAAACAATATCCTTAATGTCTTCATATCCTTCTATTTTATCAAAACCTGTCGGCTTGTTGCTACCAAACAGATGATGGAGAAATTTTATCTGGTCACCCGAGCTGTCAATGAGTCCTCAGAAATCCCATCAAAAGTCATGTCAATGAGTCCTTTGAAATATACTCTGAGTGAAGAAAGGTTATGACCCTCTTACCCAACCACGAACGAGGAACAATGATTTTAGCCGAGTTACCAAATTCACTCGCTATCTCTGATATGTTGTCTCTGATATGTTGTCTCTGATACGTGGCGTGTTGAACGTCTTCTTAAAATTGTGCCCATCCTAAGGTTTTTCATTATATGTTTGTATAATCATCCTTAGCTATAAATGTTCCGGCTTGTATTACCAATCCGGTTATACTTGTGTATAATGGCAGTATTTAGATGCGGCGACTATTAGAGCTGTCATAGTCGTCTATTTGTGCGCTGTGGGATGTGCCTGGGCGCCGCCCTGGCCGCAGATGTCTATGTTAAGCAATCGGCTGTTGCTGCCCAAATCCTTGAGGGAATTTGTGCTGTCGTAATCATAGGCGGTATCACCATGTCCCGGTCCCGGATGCGGGGGATACGTGTCTATATTCATGGCGCGTCCGCCATCAAAGTATGCT
>JASHSN010000030.1 GCA_030038695.1 Nitrososphaeraceae archaeon | reverse complement strand
ACAAAATTCATCTCTTTTTATATGATGTTCTTTCAAGCTAAAATATGATTTGTTAACATCTAATATCAGAGGCCAAATGATTTTCTCCCATACCATTCTCCGATTTTCAGTTGAAGATGCGTGTTTCCCTTTACCTTTAACTCTTCTTTCCTTTGCACTAGCTTCGACTGAAGACTTCGTGCTCATTTTCTTAGTATGAAATCCTTCCACCAAAGCTGATCTATTTACACATATAAGAAGAGCAGTGCAAACATGATACATATAGCTATATTACATGTATAAAATTCTAGAAAACCTAGCTACTGATGGTCTTGGAGAGCCAACTGAACTCTCAAGTTACGTAGATTGCGAAATAGGCCTCATAGATGACTTTAGAATAATCGATGTCAGAGTACTGCCTGAGTTTGATACTCCATCATCACCATCTGAATATAAACTCAATATCGCGAGGGTTACAAGTTATTTAGAATTAGGCGAGAAAGCGGTAGTATGTTGTAGTCATGGAATGAACCGAGGTAATACTATTGCACTAGGTGTGCTAGTACAATACTTCAAAATGGATTTTTTCAAGGCGTTGGAGTTAATAAAATCAAGGGTGCCAATATGTACTATCATATCTTCAAATATTGTAGCTTTAACGAAATTGTTTAACGTTAAATCTCCATGATTGTTTTTCGAATGACATTGTCCGTGTAGGTTTAGTTTGTTCATATTATGTGTGCATGAGCGTTACAAATACGCGCGTATAAGCGTTACAAATACGACAAAATGTCATCAAATGTCCGAGAAACGGCAGAGATTCTTATAGGAGGAGCAGTTAACTAAAGCATTATGTCAGTAGCGAAAATCGTAGAACTTGTAGGTAGCTCCGACAAGGGATGGGAAGATGCTGCTCAGGCGGCCGTAAATGAAGCTCTAAAGACATTACGGGGTGTACGTGGGATAGAGGTAGTAGATCAGACAGCATTGGTTGATTCAAAAACAGGCAAGATTACCAACTACAGGGCTTGTGTGAAATTGTCCTTTGGTATTGAAAGTAAATAGCTAGCCAAAAACCGGACCTTCATGAACCTATAAAGTCTAAAAGGCTTAGCCCAATCACCCCATACTAAGGGGGAAACCAAATATCTCTACAGCAATAGCAGAATAATCTAATGCTTCTACTTCAATTCCATTTGACGCAAAAATATGCTATCTCTTCCATGACTCGTACCCAGATCCAATACTTTCCTCATATTGTTGACTATCATATGATTAAAGCAAAGCAAGGCAAAGCTGCTTGGTTCCTCTCCAGAGAATGTACTGTCAGATTTGTAGACCTTATATTTTCTCCAACCTGGACGCAGTTCTGGTGTGGGAACTAGTATCTAACATTTTTTAGCTTTAGTTCTGGTGTACGAATTTGCAGAACTTCTGGGCCACCAGCCCTTTCAACTACAATTCCTTTCATTTGACTCATCATAATGAAAGTAGAATAGAATAAAACATCATCTACTTCTTGAACATAGAGTCAAAACGGCTTATCTCGTTGCAAGCCCCCACTATACACCCTACGTTTCCTTGACGATTTTCCTGGATGGTCTCCAGGGCGATATGCGTAGCCTTTTGATGCTTACATTTTATACACTTGAGAAGTAGATGGGATTCAACTGACCCACTGTGCCTTGCCCAGCACTATCTGAGGTCCTAATGATGACTGCTGAGACTGAAAATATGCAAGCACACCAAAACTACCAACAATTAGAATAATTTCGATGGTAACTAGAAGTGTGATCTTTAAGAGAATTTTAGAATTTATTCTTTCTAGCAGGTTAGGCAATTATTTCACATGTTCCTCACTCTTCTGCTGCTACTTGCATTCAGCTGCCAAATCGGCATCACACAGCGCCTAATCCAATTCTGACATAATTCGTTCAACCAGATAATCTATAGTGACTGGCTTTCCGATAAAGCATCCTAAGCTTATTGCTGGATGTATCTCTCTTAGCGCCTCCCGGTTTATTTCTACACAAGACATGAAACAAACTTTGACATTAATATCGATAGCCAATATCTTTTCACATAATTCAAATCCGTTCATATGTGGCATATTAATATCAACCAAAAGAAGATCATAAAAATTTGGTTTGAATTCTGATAATGCTACCACAGGATTATTTGAGGTGTATACTTCAATTCTTTTGTTAGCATCAGTATTATTATTGCTATCTTCTATCCCTGCTTTGAAAGTTATAGTGACATCGGCTTCGTCATCTACAATCAATATTCTTTTCCAAAATCGTTGTTTCTCTTTTGCTATATCTGTATCATATAAGGGATCTTCTAGGCTATAGGTCATTTTATTGGGGCCATCATATCAGTTCGTTCGAATTCGTACAGTAACTTTATGTGTTTATCAGGAAACTTACATGCTGTAAAATGCCAAGCTGTCTCAAGCGCTAGATATGTGGTTATGTATCCTATGAGAAAGTAAACTGGTATATCTATATTATCGAACATAGTCAGTTTAGTACGGTTGAATTATATATAGTTGGTTGTAGAAAACCTTAACATATAATTACAAGGCTGCAAATGTCATTTTACATATGTTAAATTATGTAAAAATGATGGTTTAACATTATATAGGATGCCTATCTCCGCCTCATCGGTAGACGTTCTATATTTGCCAATATTTCCTTACCCTCTGGTAAAGCTTTCTAGACTACAACAAACATGAGTAGTATCACCTAATACAATATCTGCTATAGTTCACCAATTCTATAGCGTCGGGGTTAAACGATAGACATCTAGATTGGAGCTGGCTTCTTTATTGTGTTCACCAGCAACAAGAAGCCAGGCTCAAATCCCCGATCACCCTTATAGACATCATATATCTTCCTTATTGCGAGTCGTCATCAGTGTAAAGAAGTTAAGGATTAGATTTCCTGAAACTGTTAGGAATCATTGTCCAGACTAATTGTTTAAAGTATAGTAATAGGCTAGCGGCTCCACTGTATCCACTACCGTTTCCGGGTAGGCATCCTTCTGTCTGTTACTAAAAGTTCTTAGGTGGTATTTGTTAAAGTATAATGCTATAGTCGGGGGTAGTCAGACTATAGTGTCGGGGATTCGGCATACCTGGGCTGGCTCATCCATTCCGCAGTGTGTTTGTGCATCACATTGCTTAAAGCCAACTCAAATCCCCGATTAGTCTTGGACCCGACATCATAAACCGGAGAATCTCATCATTGCTTATATATAATTTGAACTGATATCGTCTGACGAAGTTCCAAGTATATAGGCAACAGGTATCTACTATAAGTTCACAAATTTGTTTCACTTGTAAGAACGACAGACCGTTGACAGGATGTTATTATCGAACAGACAAACAGAGATATTGTTGTGGTCATACTCTTAAATTAGCGGATGTTTGTATACATGCTGGTCAGATCTCCGTGTCGAGGCTCGCCATGGAGATAACCTCGCGCGCCATGTTGATTTGAGGGACGGTAACCCAGCCTCTATTCTTTAGCACTTCACTAAAGCATCAAATATTGATGACCGCGTTAGATAAGCTCGTGAAATAGGAACCAAGATTCCCAAAGAATTTCTTATGTTGTGGTTCAAAACAACAGATCTTGAATCGTACCTTCGATATCTAGAACTACCGTGCAATTACGGAGGTTTTGCGCGCCACGAACTTTAAGTTGATAGCGGATACTATACCAAGAATATAATTCTCTAATAAATGGAGTATCTTATTTCATATAATTCGAAAACGAATATTATCGCATCTTCTACTGATGTTAGTGGTAGTAATACGTTAAGTATCATAATTTAGGCCAGCTACCTGCATTTATCTTTCTGTTTGATCCTTTATGATATATCTTGTGTTGCTCTCCTTTCATCATGTATGTATTGGTTATTTGTTAAGTATGGCTGAAGGTATAGCCAAGTCTCGTCTTCAAATCCCAGGAGAATCCTTTTTTAAAAGTGCCGCAGATATCTTCTTGTAATTATCTACAATTTTCTTCTTTTTCGCATAATCTTCAGCATGTTCAAGTACAAGTTTTGGCCTCTTGGATACTATACCAAGGTCATGAACGATTCTCCATGTCTGCATCGGACTGACATTCATTCCTAGAATTGTGGTAAGATATGTTGCCAAAAGACGAATACTCCAAGTATTCTTTAGATATCCAAAGGTTCTAGGAGACTTTGATATTATCTCTTTAATCGTTTTCTTATTCTTATCAGAAGATATCTGGTATTCTCCCAGCATTGTTTCGTTTACTCCTTATACCATCAAGTCCATATTCTTTGTACTCTTGTATCCAATTGTACACATTTCTGTAATTAACATCCAGATTCCTGGCTATAGTTCTATATGGTGATCCTTCTAGCTTTTGTTTTATAGCAGATGCCCTTCTGTATTCTTCTTTATTCCTTGTTCCCTTCATAAAATCAAACAGTTCTGCTTTCTTGACCTTGGATAACGCCAGACGTTCGGCTTTCACATACAGAATGATAAATTACTGTGCTTAAGCTGTTCTTGTCTAAAATTAATAACATTCAGATAATGATATGTTGATAAAAAATGCGATACTTAACTTATAACACATTGATGTCCTAGATGTACTTGAAGAGTGGATTATGATTAATGGAAAGACTTCAATGCTTCGATACGAGATTAACAATAAATTACTATTCTGATATCTCTTAACGCAGATGTAAGAACATGAAGTGTTTTAACTGCTATTCTGAATTTCTACCAACCTTAGTGAAGCCCTTATGTCAAAAGTGTGGCTTCTGCTATTATTGCAGAAATTTTCTATCATGTTTTCACTATGAGATAGATAAAGATCATAACCATAAACAGGCCCCTCAATCACAAATAAAGAAAAAGAATATTCAAAAATGGGATTCGTATAATGATATTGTTCCTAGGCTAACAGGCTCTATCACTGAAGAGAGCGCAGCAGTAATAGTGATAGATGAATCAGTAAGACGCAAATTAGGAAAATTGCGTATTTTAGACCTAATCCAAAATCTAACAAGTCCAGAAATGAATTGTTATGTAGATATAATCCCCACAGGAACTTCTGACATTGATGTAATTAAAGTCTTTAAATCATATGTAAATATTCCTGCTTTAATTTTGACTTCAGATAAGGAGCTATATATGGAATTATTTGGTCATTCCGTGTTTGTAAAGGCAAACAGAGGTAATACAATCAGAATAGTTACTGAAGCAATAAAACACAGAATTTCAAGATCATAATTGGACGCTGCAAGATGTCATATCGTGGAAGCGGGAGTGTGATTGTCTCTTAAAGACATGCTGTCCATAGCAGGAGCGGATAATTACATGCAGTACTTACACAGATAGATGACATTTTCAAATACCTACATAGGTGACACCAACGAAAAAACTAATTTCTACTTACCTTCTACTCATTGTTATCTACTTAGAAAAGTAGTGAGTTTATAGAATGAATGTGAAACTACTAAAGTTAACCCACCCAGTTCGTTTCCGCACTTGGTCATTGTACTAAGTATCTGCTCAACTTCTTCAGGACCATCATTCTTTCGTACCAATTTTCCAATTGAGATCACGTTTCGAATATCACCTCCCTGGTCCCATACTGCTCTTCCTATGACGGATACTTCTAGAAATTGCTCTTCGGTGTGTCGAGGTAGATGTTGGTTGCTTTAGATTAAATAATACGCTGAGCCGCGTGTGAGGATACATAAAAGCGATAGATGTTCAGTGTTGTTTCAGACGAATTCGTCAGGAATGGATAGAGCCTGGGTCCTATGAATAGGAAATGGAACAACAATGGGTCGCACATATAACCAGAGCTTCATATTTTTTACTAGGTCCCGAGTCCCGAATAAAACGTCGAACATAGTACAATTGAGAAATGGGGTACCCCCGCTGCGTAAAAATGATCTGATTACGATAGATCTAGCAAGAAGTCATTAGGCAAGAAAACCATCTAACACTAAAAATTATAAGTGAATTCCCCACAGTGGAACGCGATGAAGAAAGAATGCATAGTTTCAAGAATTGAAGCCTCTCAAGACGGAAGTCCTTACGTTTATGTCACATTATAGTTCTTGAAGTTTTGTTATATCCAACAGCCATAATTTTTACGGGCAGTTAAAATGGAGTAGGGCATTGGATCGGGAAATTATTAATCACCAACTGGTTTAAAAGACCTGCTAATTAGCCGCGGTTTTACAATTGAACAGTAAATATGAGTCCAATGATATGGCCAAGGCTCTTAAGATAGATGAGGACGTAGCACGACTAATAGGCTATATTCTACCAAATTCTATTTATCCGACTTCAGTTCCTGACATCAGTACAAATGTTAGATATTCATGAGTAAAAGGATTTAAATGGTATAAAACAGGCAGCCTGACATGTAACAAGATATCGGAGTGAAACTGGCAGATATGTCTACTTTATCAACCCGGTATAGAGTTCTCTTTTAGGGTCGAATGATGTAAACTTCGACAAGGAGGGTGGAATAGTCTTCGACGAAATCGTGGAAAAACCAGAAAGAGATTATAATGAACTCACGACGAGAAAAATGTCCTAAGTGATGGATTGTCGCAAATAATCCCAAAATAGGGATTTAGACTCGGACTGTCACTTCTTAAGCTTCTTACAATAGTAGCTCATTATAGCGAATCAATCATTCCGCCTAGAAAATAACTCGCCGAAACATCGTCACCTTTCCATAGTCTGGAAACCTTGCATTATCAGCTGAGATATTCTGAACATGTTCCAGCGAAATTTGGAAAGTATCATTGCTGGTCAAATCTTCAATAGGCCTCGAACCGACATCTTTTCGCGCACATCTTATCACATGTAGCCGTAACTGGCCTTGTTGCCGTGGTCATTCATGGTAGGAAAACCAATTATTTCTCAAACAAATATCTGTAAAGAAGGAATCATACCGATACCCATAACGGTAACGTATGGCATGAACCATAAAGTTTAGAATATAACTAATTTTTCAGTATCCTTGTAGTACGAAAGGTTGGCAACTTGGATAGGTGACTGCTCGTTTCCAGCTGATAATTTACGTTTTTCTATTTCTTTCCTTGTTCTCAATTTATTTTTAAGCTTCAAGTTTCGTGGTCTAGTCCTTAATCTATAACCACAGCACGGACACCAGAAGCCATCCCACCTTAAGAATAGCTCACATATCTGGCACCTTTTCTGTCCAGTAGAATAACGACCTGTTCCAAGCGGTTTCTGAGCCTTATGTCGTATACAGATTCCTTTACAAGTCATTTTAGCTGGTCAAATACGTTCGCTATTTTCATATTTAAATTAGATCGTTGTGTTTCAAACTCGTGTTTGGTTACAATTTTCTCCAAATAGTTATATTATGAAAAAGGCAGGTAACAGGGACTTGGTAGGTAGGAACTGATTAAGGATATGAGCGTTATCAGTGTTTTCGGAACGCAAGATGAAGTTGAGGTGAAGGTAACATGAGTAAAGTTCCAACTCTAGAAGATGTCAGAAAGGCTTTATCTGCAGTTAAAGGTAGTACCTTTCATATAGACGGCGGATTAGTCTATATTTATCATACCATTTTACACGATGAGAATTATCCTATAGATCTCCGTTATAGTAACACCAATCTTTACATACAGATCAAGCACGGTGTATCATATTTTTGCGATCGTATGAAGAGGAATCTAAAGGATAATGATAGGGCAGCAATTGTCCCTTCACCAGAGGAACAAAGTGCTATGATAAAGGAGTTATATGATGTTGTTATGTATATGCTATAACCAGGGCCCACCACCAACAAAAAATGATATCAAGGAGATATTGATGAAGATTGAGTG
>JASHSN010000029.1 GCA_030038695.1 Nitrososphaeraceae archaeon | reverse complement strand
GGATGAATTGTATGTTGATAGTACGAGAGCATACTGAACATACTGAGGATATTCTTAACCGTCTTAATCTCCTTGGAGATGTATCAATTCACGCTAAATGTCTGGGAGGAATTTCAGTATTTTGTCTTGCCATCAAGGAAGGATATGAATCTAAGCTCAAACTCTTGTTCGATTCTCTTAAAGCAGCCACTGTTCATGTCATGTTTACGAGTAAACTATCCGTATCATCAGACCCTCGCTATAAGCACGAACTTTCCGAGGCAGATCTGAGGATAATAAAATGTCTTTTATCGAATCCCAGGATGGATTTAAATGATATGGGTAGAAGGACATCGATGTCGGCAAAAACCGTTCACAGAAGGTTGACAAGGATGAGAGATAATAACGTATTAAAATTCTCTATACTGTGTAATCCTGCCTATACTTTGGGATATATTCAATTTGGATTAATCGTCAATACAGTTGACAAGTCGATTTACAACCAGATAGTTGAACGTATTTATGAAGAACTAGGGGAAAACATTCTTTGTCAGCCTCCTGTTATCGATCCAGATAATGTAATAACAGTAATACTATTTAGTCAGGATATCTTCACAGCAAATGGCATTCTCAAAAAGGTAGAATCCTTTAATGGTGTGAAGAGAGTTGAACTGTTTATTATTACTGAGACGACTAATTATCATAAATGGGCATTAAGAGAGATAGACAGAAGGTTGATTGCAACGAGCATAAGAGCAAAGCAAGAAGTGGAACCTGTATATGAGGTTATGAGCGTAGGTCCCGAATAACAAGCTGCTCCTGGACAGATCCGATGTCCATTATGCGGAGTAATAGGAGGATATCTAGAATATGAAATTCAACAAGAGCGTTATGATCTAACAAGTCCATTCTAATTCTTCGCTATACAACCGCAAAAACTGATATCTTCTAAAGAGAAGACTTTATTTGAAAAGCCTAAATACTTGGGGAGTAGGTTTCTTCTTCTTGTTCAAGTCTACCTCCTTGGTAATAGTTCTACTAGCAACACTAGCACTCACTCTTATAGGACAAACAGTCCCTGGAATTTCTTTACTACAACAACAAGCGAAGGCGGCTATGTCAAGTCCTACTAATTCCTCTACAATAAATTACAAAGAAATACCACCACCAGTCGAAAGTTTCATTCTTAATCAAATAGTTAACAAATCTAAAGCAGCTATTGTTGTAGGCTTTGTAGATCCTAATGGTACTAGGATATTTAGCTTTGGCAATATGTCAGCGACACATAATATACCTGTTAACCAAAGTACATTGTTTGATATAGGTTCTATCACAAAGACATTCACTACTTTACTTCTTGCTGATATGGCAACGCAAGAGATAGTTAATCTAAATGATCCGATTGGCAAGTACCTTCCTGCTAGTGTTAAAGTACCTGAATTTAATGGAATCAAGATAACACTTGAAGATTTGGCAACCCATACGTCTGGACTTCCCGAATGGCCTTCTAATATCTGGTTAAATGGCAAAGTTGGAACAATCGATCCACACTACAATGCAAGTCTATTGTATCAAGCGTTGTCAAACACTAAACTCACAAGGGAACCTGGTTCAAAGTTTCAATATTCAAGCTTTGGTATCGCATTACTTGGACACATATTATCTTTGAAGGCAGGTATTCCATATAACCAGTTAGTTAGAGACAGGATTCTAAATGTGCTAGGAATGAATGATACCAAAATCACTCTTTCACAAAGTGATATTAAAAATAGATTTCCTGTTGGTCATATGGATGGAAAGGAAATTAGTACTCCAGCACTACCTACAATAATTGTAGATGCTGGGGGATATCGTTCAACTGCTGCTGATATGCTAAAATATGTATCTGCTAACTTGGGATTTCTCCATACTAAACTTGATGATGCCATACAATTACAACACTTAATAAGACATCCAGTTATATCTCCACTTCCTGCGAATTATAGTGGATATGTTGCATTAGGATGGCGAGTACTTACTAATTTTGGTACAATGACCTTATCACATACTGGTGCAATTAATGGTTGGAATGCTAATGTGGCATTTACTCCTGCCAAACAAGTAGGTGTAGTGGCCTTATGCAGTTGTGATGCTACTGATGCAGATATGGGCAGCTTTGATTGGGTATTACTACATCTGACAGGACCAAAGAGTCTTACTGCACATAGTGAAGTTGGAGTCCATACCACTCCAGGTCTAAGTTAACACCAATGGGCCACAGGTTGCAACATAGCAATAGGCGCGCAGTGTTTCAACATTCACGGTAGGTAATACGAGTAGTACACTAGAACTTTTGAGGGGAAATCTACACCCCTTCACTCTTAGACAGTCATGATATTTACCTACGATATTTAAAGATGGGTTAAAGCATGTCTACCGCTAGGTATCAGTAGCTTCTCTAATACTACTATTATGAATCAAAATAAAAACACTATAATGAAGTTTCGTTTGGAAAAACCTTTGTTATTTGTCTTTTAACATCTTTTGGCATATTTGGGTCTTCAATTATCTTGTGAAGGTCTTGTCTATCGATGCACAATCCTAGCTTGTTAATTTTATAAAACCATTTGATATCAATAGGACTGATTACAACAGTCGATTTAGCACATCCTCTCATTGCACATGTATTCAAATCCTCATTACTGCTGAAGCATATATGACCTTGTTGACATTCATAGATCATGTCTACTTTCACCATCACAAAGATTGTTATATATGGTCTATTCTGGCCAAATTAAGTAGGGCGAATCAACAGAGAAGAGAAAGTCTTCAACTGGCAATTCACATGTCAGTACTCCTTGTCAATTATGGTACACCGTATTCTTTGAAGTTCTGAATCTCATCTACAGTCGCCATGGAACAGGGTTTTCGCCTGTCCAGGCTGTCCAACTAAGAAAATATGGATTGGTTCTTCAGAAGTAAAGAGATCTTACGAATGTACGTTTGGATTTCATCGTAGCCAACATATCGAAGTATTGTTCAATCAAATTAGTTTCACTTCGCAACTCAGTCTCGATTTTATGTGTTATTTCTTCGATCGAATCTTTGAATTCAAGTCTCTATTCCTTCTAAATCAGAATGAATCTTCGTACCCCTTTTGAAAATTGCCGCCCAGAACTAGCCATCGTTGATTTTCCTTTACAATTAATAATCGGTAATCACATGTTTTGTAAAATGCGTGAAATCTCGAGTATTAATGAAATGATGGGCGTCTGGGGGAACTAAGTTATCCACACCTTCATTCATCGTATAGTGAGAAGGTTGTGGTTTTAATGTTTTCTGAGTCCAGTATGAATAAATAACATGGATATGATAGTGTAAATTGAATTTCTTACGAGAGATCCTGTGGCTTACAAAGTGGATTGTTGGTCTTGAAACGTCCAGAATCCAACGAGTTTCCATGCAATACCTTCATTTCCGTTGTGATAGTTCAACAAACAGAAATTGAATTTTGGTTCCTCCATCTCCTCATTCAAGCAATTAACCTTTTGAGCAATATTTCATTAACCTTGTCTCTGTTTTCCAAACCGAGGTTTATCAAAAGAGCAGATTTGTCTCTGAACTCGTCTGTTACAACATGTTGTAGCTTTTGGTGTACAACAACAATTACTTTCTTGTCGACATAAAGTAAATTTTTTACGCTGTCTACGAATTCTCTTGATTTGAGCTCCATAGGACCAATCTCGTCACAAATGATGATGTCCGAATTCCGTACTGCATTCTTCAATCGTTCAGCTGCGAAGCGGCACCCTGCTACGTTAACGAAATATTTTCCAACCTTAGGACCATTTCCACTGATAGATGCCAAAACACTTCTATCATTTGTGGTGAGATCGATGAATTCAAATCCTATCCTTGTATTATTGGTTCTTATCTCTCTGGAAACTATACCCCCTACTTTCACTCCTCTTTCTTATAATTCTCTGGCAACACGTATTACAGCTGTGGTCTTACCGACTCCTGGAGCTCCAGTTAGAACTATAATCGTCATTATTCTTGACTGCAAGAAGGCATTTAAGTCGTTTTAGAATGGTAGAACGGAGGGATTGCATTTCTATCACACATTCATTTACCAAGTAGTAGATTGCTATTATCGAATCATAGAAGTGGATTACACACACTATAACCTGAATCTGTCATGGTATACATGCAACGTAGATAACCTCATATCTCTTCTATACGGCTACGTACCCGACAGGCATTCCTGACAATCTAATTTCTACAGATAGTTGAGTTATCATTCATTCGCTTAACCTCTTCAATTTCCCTAGACAGCCTTGCAAGCTGTTTATAATGATGAAATATGATAGACATAAAAATTGGTTGTATGTGGATTGGTTTAGCAGTATAAGAAGATGCTGAATTATACAAGTGAGCAATTGAAAACATTTCATCAAAAACGTTTTCAGATTCCAATATGTGAACCCTAGTCATGATATACTAATTTTCAAGAGAAAAATCAATACCATTTTGTTCAAGTTCTTTTCGAACATTTTTTATTATATTTTGCGCAAGATTGCTAGAAGCATTGTTATTAATAATAGACTCCTGATGGCTGTTATCTGTCATTACTAATGTAGAAGATGATGATGAGTACGAGGATACCTTCGAGGTGGATATATAACCAGGTGCAAATGCCTGTACTGTGGTCCTAAAACTGATATTGCTGTTATCTTTTGAATTCGGTTTTATTTTGACAGAATAGGTAACCTCTCCACTATGACCTACGATTTCCTTAGATGTATCGTTAGAAGTAAAGGTAATCTTTAGTTTTACAATAGCGTTGTCAATTTTTTTATCTGTAGTGGGATCGTAAGCTATAGCAGTTACAGTTGATGTTCCTTTGCCATTGACAATATTCTGTGACGATTGAATTGAGATTGATAGCGGTTTGGCATTATTATCATAATTATCCTTATTAGATGTAGACAGTGGTCTTGTCAACGTAGCGGATAGAGTCCCCCCAGATATAGCAACTTCGTTATTATTATTTTCTTTTTTAATGTTTGAAGTGGAATTGCCTGTGTTATCATTATGGAGTCTCAATGCTATGCTATGCGAGGTTGTATTAGTGGTATTACCTTCTGTTTTGAATTGTGTTTGCGTGGTATTACCTTCTGTTTTGAATTGGTGTGTTTGCGTGGTGGTTTCTGTTTTTCCTTCTGAAATGGTAATTGTACTGAGGCATCCAATAAAAATAGCACCTGTAATTATCACTAGAATATACAGCAAGGACGGAAACGATAGAATAGGCTTCGATTTCAGTTGAATGACGCCTCTAATGCACCATCAAATAAGGTAGTTGTAGCTTGCCAATTCATATTGTCGAACATATCGTAATTAAGCCCGAATTGAGAATGCAGACCATTGAATAACAATGATTGATCAGAAGTCAAACTTTGAGAGCATGCTGCGAGGTATTCTCAGATAAATATCCCTTCCATCATATCGTTCAACCTTCGATTTTGGAATCACATACTTACGAAAGTTTACACCATGTTCTAATATCACGATATTATCACGATATTCTGCAATTGCATTTCCGCATGAACTTGCATCATTAGCTTTGACCATCTTTCTAGCTTTTGTTATTTCATCCCAATCTAATGAATTCATTATATGCCAATTCTTGTCGATTATGATATATCTGCGCTCCTTTACTTGAAGTTATAAAATAGCTGAGAAAGATAATTGTGTATACAAGAATGAGTTAACCATTATAATAGTTAATTCAGTAAACCAAATCTGTATTTTGTTCTATTGTACTTTATTAATCTGGACATCTAGAAATCCATTCAGCCTTTTATTTATTATGAATCCATCCTCATCACAGATTCTCTCCACGATAAATGATCTTGAGATGACACGGTAAGAACATCCTCAGACAGATGACATTATTCCATAGAAATGCTGTAATAAAAAACAGAAGCTTCTTCTGCCATCGTAGAAAGTGTTGTAATGGGGTGACAAATAAGAGAATTGGAGGCACGTATAAGGAAGCTCGAAAACTGGAAGCTTGTTCATACTTCGATGAGTGGAGGGAAGTACTAAAAAGCATTTAGAAATGTTACTGCTGCTAAATAGGCATCCACCCCTGCCTATTCAACATACGAAGCTGATCTAACTTATTATTTAGGAATGATTCGTTTCTTTCTCGTAACCTGATATTAGCCCATTCCAATTTTATGCGCATCTTGTGGAGATTGATTACATAACTATACACAGAATTCCGTAAAAGGCAAGAATGATATGATGAGAATGTCCGTAACATAATACCCTACGAATTTTCCGCCGAGTGACTAATGGACACGTCTTGGCGCCTCAAAAAACAGCAAAGAGGGGCGTTAGGACCAATCACCATCTCCTAGTAAACTTGCTACTGCAATGTCCAGAAATATGATAAACTGAGCTAAAGGCCGCGCATCATAATAAAACAATGTATCCGAATGGCACTACAGTCCATACAGAAGTATCGAGGGTGCTCGGGGCCCTGGTGAGCGTGGTGGGAAAAAGGTTGCTAATTGCAGCGGCAGCAGCACTCTCCTGAATCCTTTTGTGCGTAAAAAAAATAGGAAACAGATTGGGGATAGTTATATACTCTTGCTCAATTAAGCTTTATCGTACTATCATTAGTTACATTTTTTTTACCTACTAATGAACCTTCCTCATCGCCATCATCTGAGGTGCACTAGGCCTAGCACATATCCTAAATAGTCTAATATCGCAAGACTGCGGATATAGCCCGTTTATATTGGGGAGAAAATTAACTGACTTGTACAAATGAGTTACGGAAGATACGGTGGTGGAGGTAGTAGAGACTTTAACAGAGGTTTTGCTCCAAAACCAGTAGAAATAGGCAAAGAGTACGAAGTAGATGTTACAGAGGTCAGCAGACAGGGAGATGGTATTGCACGAGTCCAGGGATACGTTATTTTCGTCAAGAATGGCAAGCCCGGACAAAAGCTTAAGGTTCAAGTCAATCAAGTAGGAGCCAGATTCGCTACAGCGACACCTGTAGTACCACCCACACAATAAAAAGCATAAACAAGTGTTGTCTGATCAAATAGATACACAGCGTTACGGAATAGGATAATAGATCCAAAGTGTTTTACAATATGATCTACTGCCATTGCGACATTGTAGCAAGGATTGGTATTATTAGCGCAATAATCTAAAGTATATCTTATATCTCGAAATCGAGGACCGACTTACAGGCAGGTTTCTCAAAGATGCTCGTGACTGGGATGCTACTGCTTACATGGCCCTTACAAACACCTATCGAGAAATAATGCGATTCAAAGTTGGCATAAGTGAACTCCTAGCGTTTCATTCAGCAGTATTTGAGAAAGCGGATAAGGATAGGATTCCAGTTGATGCGGCGGCATAC
Source organism: Nitrososphaeraceae archaeon (assembly GCA_030038695.1). GTDB lineage: Archaea > Thermoproteota > Nitrososphaeria > Nitrososphaerales > Nitrososphaeraceae > Nitrosopolaris. The sequence continues at coordinate 2,059 of JASHSN010000029.1, read as the reverse complement.
AGAATTGCCGAAGACATAAGAGACCATCGACAATTAGAGGGCCTTAGACAGTAGCTGAACAAACCAACGGATCTGCATGCTTAACGCAGTTGTGGCCAATCATCAAGCGTCATGGATTTAGTTATTTTATGATAATGAATGAATAACGAACTTGTAAACAGCAACCACAACGCCTGATTTGCTATTTAAGTTCTTGACTGACTGGAAGGTTAAAAACAAATGTTGCTCCCTTGCCATCAGAGTTGTTCTCAGCCCATATCTTACCTCCGTGTGCTTCAACTATATTTTTAGAGATAAACAATCCTAGGCCTGTGCCTTGGAATGATTTTGATGCAAATTTTGAAAATAATCTAGACTCTATCTCAGGGTCTATTCCTTGACCGGTATCCTTTATGGTAACGAAAACCTCCCTCTTACTATTGCCTTTAACTTCAGTACTAACGGATATAGTACCTTCCTCGGTGAATTTAATAGCATTATTTAACAGATTAGAAATAACTTGAATAATTCGTTCTCTATCAGCTTCTACAAAGACCTCCTCCTTTGGTTTGTATGAAAATAATTTGACCTTGTCGTTTACAATCTGTCTTTTCATGTCTGTCATTACATCCAAAATTACATTATTTACATTGAATTTCTCTTTAATTAGTTGTAGCGAGTTACTCTCAATCCTCGTAACATCTAGAATATCGTTAGAAAGCTTCTGCAATCTTTGTGCGCCTTTAACAATCGAGTCTAGCAATTTATGTTCTTCGTTATCTTTTGCACTGGCACGAAGAACCTCAGTCAATACAAGTATAGGTTGAACAGGGGTTCGTAATTCATGTGCAGTTATGTTAATGAATTCCTTTTGCATTTTGTCATGAATTTTTAATTGTTCATACAACTCAGTTTGTCTCCAGAGGCTTTCGAATATGGAGGCATATGATAGAACGATTGATTTGCTATTAGAGTACACAGACAAGCCTATAGCAGCATATGAATCCTCTTTTGCATCATCCTTAGTTTCCACGATAATACATTCTCTTTTGTCAACCAATACAATCGTGATTCTACTCTTCAAACTCTGTTCATAAATTCTAAAATCAACCCACTGCGGAGATTCCAACTTTGCTTTCCCGACGGTTGCTGTCATTTGTTCGTCACTGGGGATAAGCAATTTGATTTTTACATTGGGATGTTTCTCGATTGTATCCTTGAATAGCTGTAATGCACCCATCTGCAACCGTCTACGAAATCCGTTTGGTGTTGAATACATAATCAATGCTTCTTCTTTTGCAGTTCTTATTAGACTCGAGGCACGTTCTAATGCTTCATGGGAGTTTTGAATCATCTCGAGATTTGCAGAGTCTATGCCTTCTTCAATATCCCTTATTCTTGTTTCAGCATCGATTCCATTATTCCATAATCTTTCAAATAAAGAGGAATAATAGTTAACGTAAGTAGACTCATTACTGGTCAAGAGACTCTGCATTATTTTACCTGCTTCCATCTTGTCTATGGTAGCATAGAAGTGTGTATTATCTGCAGCAAAATTGATTGGTGGTAGAATTCCGAGATGTCTTACTTGCACTCCAGCATTCATAAATACTTCAACTAAATCTTTATTCTCTTTATCTATGGTTGTTAGCCATCGGATACCCTCTCCCATTCCTTTTTTATGTTTATCAAGTATTTTCTTGTACTGATCAAAGAAATTATTATAAGCCAAATGCATTCCACCGCTGGATGAACATATTAATCTTTTAGATGCATTTTCAAGAACGTGCCTCATATGATTGAATATTTCTTCTGGATTTTCTAAAACTTTAGTTTCAGGTGGTTCTATTCCATCCTCTATTTCTCTTATTTTCTGCTCAGCCGGAATCGCCTTTTTCCAGACAATTTCGAATAGAGATTGCTGCTGTTCTACTAATTGTTTTACATTACTGTAAATGACTTGAGCAGTCTCGTGTGATTCTTCGTTTTCAGTGTTGGCAGTAACAATGAGTTCCGTGTCACTTATTTGGATTTTACCTTTAACTCCATCCAAATGACGAAGCTCTGCATTTTTCATCAG
>JASHSN010000231.1 GCA_030038695.1 Nitrososphaeraceae archaeon | reverse complement strand
ACAAACTACACAAAACTATCTTGCAGATATAGAACCATAATAGTGTAAATTACTGTACAGGTATGCTTGATAACAATCATCACTAAAAATAGTACTAAAAGGCTTTTAATTGATTCATCATATTAGAGAATGTTCTGCATCTGTATTTCCGTCCTTGGGGTTTGTTATACCCCTTGGATGTACACTAAACAAGAACGACGCTAGCCTTGCTGTTATAAGGTAACGCATAGGAAAGATGCAAATATAGATACATGACATTCGTAGTATGTGTGATTATCCTCTCTAACCGAGCATATTGCAGCATTACACGGGTGCTGATGCGTCAAGCGCGTTTCTGGTAATGTACCCCTAGGAAAAATCTAGCTAACACCAAGATTTCCGTCGCATGCACAATAATTAAACTCATCTATTCGGGAATTACACAACGGACGAGGACCAACGCTGTCGTAATCTTACTTCAGAGGCGTCTTTCCCGAAATTTTTACGATGAATATTAAGTTCTTCTGGTATTCCCTCTATAGTCAATATTTGTTACACTGTGTCCCTTTGTTGTATATATAATCTTTCAAAATTTGAAACAAATCAGATAAAAACAATATTAATATAGAGATTTATCATATTGTAGCCATGTTTATTCAATTGGTTACAACAATTCTTGAAATTTGTCCGACTGTGTTTGTTGGAATCTGCTCGTCACAAAATCATTCGTTTAAATTGTTTAACATCTCGCTCTTTACAATGTCGTGTTGGAAACCTCTCTAGACGATGGTCGTCAAAGAATTGGCGTATCCATGGTAGACCCAAAAATAGAGGATATTTATCGCCAGACGACGTCTAGCGACAACCATCTTTGTAACTGGTAGCGGTAAAGAGGTACAGGCCAGGTAACTAAAAAAATTCGAATATCTCGCAGTTATTCCACTTTTATAGTCTTACCTTTTGTTTTTGTTTGCTTCTTGTTAAACGTGATTTCTAGTATTCCATTAATGTAAGTAGATTTGGCTGTTTCGATATCTGTTTCAGCCGGTATTTCAAAAGTGCGATGGTATTTTCTTTGAGGATCCTCGGTTTTGACTTCCACCGTATTATCATATGCGTTTATTTTGATTTTGTCCTTGCTGATTCCAGGCATCTCTACTACAGCTTTAACTTCATTATCAGTTGTAGTCACATCCACTAATGGTTCTGTCTCGCCACTAATTTCAGGTCTGCCTAACCCACCAAACTTTGATGGTTTTACATTGCCAAACTGTCTCACTCTTGGTTTACCGTCAGGCCCAACTGTCACTGAATATCCATATACCATTGGACCTATCTCTCTTACTTTTGCTCCGTCTGGGGTAGTGTATTCTCTTACCAAATCTTTTGGTATTCTTTTTTCTACATCTTCAAACTCTCTCTCCATTTCTCGCCTCATTTCATCAAATCCTCTGAATATATCATCAAAGAATCCTCTTCTTCCACCAAAGAATCGCCTAGGCCAGTCAAATGGTTCTATATCATCTGAACTCAAATCTAATTATCTACCTATAGAATATAAACCAAAATTCATACTTAAGACTTTCTAAAGTAGAGAACAGGTATTCATTGCGGCTGATGCATATTCACCCAACAACACCTAACGGTCCGGCAAGACGGTAGATAACAGAAGCATGTATTCATGCGCTCGCTCATTTACAACAAGCGACACTACTTGTGTAAAGACTCCATAGCAATTACGGTTATGAACCTGGCAGCATCCGTCTTCAACAGTGGAAATCCTGAGACAGTAACTGTACTCTGTCCGAAGGATGCAGACAAGCTGCATATTTATTATGAGGTCCTTTACCATATCGTTCAGCCCTGTTTTTCACATTACTCATGTTTGCTGAATAAGTTTAATATCCAGCCATTACCCAAAGCGAATATCAATGAATTTGTTCCATCATAACAAAAATATATGTGACCTATGCGGCAAGGAATTTGAAACCTATGGGGACAGAGAGTGATATAGTAGCAAACCCACAGCTTAGTATATAGCAGATTAGAAGATTCTTATAGAAGAAGATAAACGGTCTATTTTGATGTTTTTATCCGGCTTTTTTCTTCCTTTTAAGCATAATCTAGGTAGATAGATATGTCTAGAATGCAGGTAGATAAGTAATACTAGAATTCGCCCTCGACCAACATACATCCATTCACCAGTACCAAACCCTTCGACAAATAAGTTTAATATTCGGACATCGGCTCTGTAACTATCTATGGAATTGTTCCATCATAGCCATCATAACTATGTATGTGACCTATGCGGAGAGAAATTTAATAACAATGAAGATTTGATAGCACATGTACGGCATGTACACCACCATCCCATTGTGAAATGTCATGAGTGTGGCAAGGAATTTATTCATGAAAAAGACAGACTACATCATGTGAGGGAGGAACATGAGAAAAAAATCGATAGCCGAACCCATAAATGGGAACATACTCAAAAAGCAACTAACCCACAGGCAGACGTTGATGAACATATGCGAAATTTTGGAGACAATTTTTGAATTGTTTAGGCTAGAGTTGGGAAGAGAGAATCTATTAGCAAAATAAGAATATCCACATCATTGTTTCTTTTGCCGTTGTTGGGTCTGCTGCTGTTGAGGAATTGATGATTCATCTCCTTCTCCATTCTGTACTGTGCATCCTAAGATGGAAGGGCAGCGCCACATTAATATTATGCACATTGATGGGTTATAAGCCTTACAATTCCCACCAGTCCCACTTTGGGCAGTTGAACCAAAGTACAAATTCCAACCAGAGTCCAGAATCTGAGGATCGGGGCTACTACTACTGATGAGTGACCAGAGTTCCGGTGAGCCATGGAGGTATTTCTCCTATTACAGAAAGCTGATTATCTGTTACCTCTTCTTCAAGTGAGGTAAAGCCAAGACGCCAAGAAGGTGCTTCTCTTCTTACAGATAGGCTATCGTTCATAGCCTTGTTTTCAGACGGGGCTATGAGCTGTTCAGAAGTGTAGCTTTCCATATAAGACGATACGCTAAAATTACTATATAACATTTGCCTATTGATTTCAACGATCTATTCAAATATCCTTAGGTCATGTTGCGAATCTGGATCTTGTGCTACTTTGCATGGAGTCACATCCGTGTCTGTATCCCCTTGGTGTGAATCAAATTTGGGACGATCTTTGGTCCCAAATAATGGACGGCAAGAGGTGTAAATAATTTATCTAGTT
>JASHSN010000230.1 GCA_030038695.1 Nitrososphaeraceae archaeon | reverse complement strand
CATACACACTATAAAAATATATTCCGAGCCTACTCACGAATTTATGAGAATTAATAACTGTTTGCAGACATACGATCGATAACCCATCCCTGTCCCACAAATGTCAAAGATCTCTACAGCGTCTGTATGTACATATTAGAAAGGATCATTAACACCAAAGGCAAGTCCACTTGAGGTCAGCAGATTAATAAAATAATTGACTACAGACAAAAATATAAGTAAAGAGAGAACAGAAGTAAAATCATATAGCAAGGGAATTTGGTAATGGTCATACAAGTAAGTTGCGGCTATTTCTGACTCTCACAAATAAGACCAATATAATACGGATTAAGATAAATAGAATGAACGTTATAGTGCCATATGAAAGCAGCAATTTTTGAAAAACCGGGTTTAGAGAATTTAAAGATAAGACATGATTTAGAACGACCGAAAATAACAGATCATGATGTGTTGATAAGAGTTAAGATGGCAGGTGTAAATCCAATAGATCATACTACAGTAAGTGGTACACGGGAGATTAAGCCTTTACCTCATATACCAGGGGCTGAAACAAGCGGTACGGTAGAGGAATGCGGACGGCATGTGAAGAGCTTAAAGAAAGGGGATAGAGTGATTGTGTATAATATCGTGTTTGATGGGATATGTGATATGTGTATGAGTGGAGATGAAATGTTATGTAGAAACGGAGGACTGCTAAGCCTTGTTGCTAATGGCGGCTTTGCAGAATACATGGCTGTTCCTGAGAAAAGTACCTTTAAAATACCAAACGAAATGCAATGGGAGTTAGCAGCAAGTCTGCCTGTAACCACTTTAACGCCATATCATGCATTAAAACAAGCTGCATTAAAAATAAATGAATTTTTGGTAATCTTTGGTGCGTCAGGAAATACAGGCATGATGGCTACACAGTTTGGAAAAAAGATGGGAGCAAAAGTGATCGCAGTCTCTAAACAAAATTGGATAAAAGATTTTGGAGCCGATTACATAATAACTGAATATGATGCAGTGGCAGAGAAAGTTAAAGATTTAACTCAAGGCAAAATGGCAGATGTTGTTTTAAATTCCCTAGGAGTACAAACATGGGAAAATAGCTTTGCTTCTGTTGGTCTTAATGGGAGATGGGTAACATTTGGGGGTCTAACAGGTGCAGACGTGAAATTAAACGTTCAATCACTTTATTCGAAGCAAATAAAATTGGTTGGTTGTAATGGTGGGACTAGAAAAGAGATGACAGAAGTCATAGATATGTCCAAAGAATTGAAGACTAGGGTGTGGAAGAAATTTACGCTTGATGAGGCTAAAGAGGCCCTAGAAGCACTATTTGCTAAAGAAAGAGATGGTAGAATTCTTTTAAACGTAAGCTAGACCACCCCGTAACTGCATTGCATACTGTTTATCTATTACGGTAGGCTATAAGAATGCGGACGGCATTCTGAAAGGAGTTCTTGGCTTCCTGATTATAGGAGTCAGACACGGAGTCGTCATCGAAGCACCTATACCAGGCAACATCTTGGGAAAGGATTAGATTTGTGGTACTACTTGTGGAGTCAATACGAACTTATGACTGATAGAGCGTCTTTATGTTTTCACGCGGCTTCTTACCATTACCATTATCGAACGGATTCGTTTAGTATTCTTGTCTGAACTATAATTTACATTATCTACACGACGTATTGTCTCAAGTATAGGTCCAGACAAAGCGGCTGACCTATAATCAAGACTCCAGCACATCATTGTCTGAAGACCTGTTATTCTGCTAAAACAATGTGGCAAGGATAGTCCTGAAACGAACCATCGAGCACGTAATGTTTTCTGGAAAAAACATGGCTTTGCATCAATGCTGCTGGCTTATACCTAGGACCTTGAACGTCACGTGTAGATTGCGTCCACATATCACATAAATTGACATTACAACACCCATCATAAAAACAGGGGCACTGAATCACTATCCGTTGGCCATTCAGAGCATCTCCATTGACAAACGCGGACCCATTATACTAGCCACCAATACAGGTTACTATTATTAATAATCAGCTCATTCTATGTGGGATTAGCACATCTTCATTTTTATGTGTACATTCAACGTGAGCCGAAAAGCTTCGACTTTTTCATCGACATCCGTAGAATATAGAAAAGTTATAGAATACGATAATAACATAGTGTAATATAGTTCTATATTTTTCATTAGCTGAAATTTCATATTCAAGAGATGCATGTATAATTTGGAAAAATAATCGGAGATTCGCATGCCATCATGGTTTCATACAAATGATAAGAGATTTATAGTTGACGACTATGATAACGCTTTAGGCATAATAAAACAAAAATTATACGATGGTGACTACTTTACGTCAGCTAATTCATCGGTTAATATAACATATAATAGAACAATTCATAGATATCAGGTGTTCCCCAGTAAGGACTTTGGTCTATCTATAAACGAGAATCCCAGGAGTAAAGAGGATTTTAATACGATTAGGTTATTAGATATACCCACATCTTCAGATGAATTTGATCGATATATAGAGTCACAAATTGAACTCAACAAGCTAAATAATTTGTTATCAGAAGCAGATTACAAGATTGAACAAGAAAGTGAATTAAAGAAAAAACTAATCGATAGTATCGTACATCTTCAATGTCCAAGGAAGAATGAAAAAGAATGTGCATATTTTGAATACGATAATGGTAATAGCAAAATCGCTACTACTTGTATCGATACGCTAAAGCAAAAATATGAAGGACGCTCGAATTATGATACGATGTCAGTAGGGGAAGTACAACGTTTATTGTTGGAGCAGGACATACCAATCCAGATTGCTAAAGAGTTAGCTGTCATTATTTTGAGCGATCGCTATAGTGCAGCCTGACGAAGACTATTGTACCAATTTACATTTTCATTTGATAGTATACCCTGTCGAATACCTTGTGTTCATATCTTGTAGTTACGAATGAGAAGGTGCATTGGTGGAGAGTGATTATCATAAATGAATGGCATTAACGCGCTGCGAACAATCGTACCATTTGCTACTTTCCTATTCATAGTATAAAAGTAGAGTAGAACAATCGTTCACTTGATGAACGCACCGTCCGACGACACACAACATTTAGACTTTATAAATGAAATCTATATCTTCTACTTAAACTTGGATATGCGTTTTGTTAAAGTGCACATACTGACGTTCGTTTAAAAAGAATAGAAATGAGAGCGAATACGATAAGAATGTGAGAACAAATGTGTGGAATGTGAAATGAAATTTGGGATGTGGGGGCCCGGCTTACCTTACCAAGACAAAACAGGGTGTCAAAAAAATGGATTGAGTCAAATATTCCTCTCATCGATGCCAGGTTAGGGGGAATGTTTGGTATCGGCGGAATAACCTAACTATATATTTCATGTAGCCATACTGTCTCCGCAAGACATTTTGGTGACATATATTATATACTTGGTATGACAGGGGAGAGTATGATAGAGGAAACGGATGGGGAAATAAGAAAAGTAGCCGAATCCATTGCAGGTTCCCTTGGTTGTAGTATGAAACAACTCTACAACCAACCACTAAAAGATATACTTCAAAGATTGACCGAATATGATAACAAAGAAACTCTGGAAATAATTAAGCGCCTCGCAAACGAAGAATATATACGAGATAATTATGTCGATGATGCTCGTGACTTGCTTTTTTCCCCTTGACTTGAACCTCTAAGACTAAACTCTGACAACAGAAGCCTATCACAGATTACATCGTCTTATTTCTTATGGAGGACATAGAACTCGATGCCGAACTCATATACAACCCGATTTGGATGAGATCAGGTCGAAGGGCAGGTGAGAAAGTAGAATTGAAGGATTTGAAATAGTATATGGAGCCGTGGCACTCGATTTATTCATCTACGAATCCGGCCTTGTTTCATTATAAGCATACTAGGCGCCTGCTTCCAGGAATCACTTATGAAGGAATAGGACACACCTTTCTTTTGAGTTTTTTGCTTCTGTGCTGCGTGAGTTCCCTGGATAGATACATGTCTATAGAAGTAGGAACGAAGAGATGTGGATCAGCTCTGAAGGATGAAAGAGGGATATTATTAGAGTTCGTCTTCATCAGTAACAATGAATGAATCTCTGCCCTTATCCAAAGTGCGTCTCATTATGGAAAATG
>JASHSN010000229.1 GCA_030038695.1 Nitrososphaeraceae archaeon | reverse complement strand
GGTATATCTTGGAACCAGACGGAGTGCTCTCATCTATAGAAGATTACAAATTCAAAGCCAGAGACAAAAATCTGCGTAGACTAGCTGACTACGAAATAGCCAAGAACAGGTCGACTGAAGAACATCCCGCGCATGTCAAATTAATGAAAAGGATGGCGATTGCGGATTACGAACCTGCTTCAGACGCTGGGAATCTTCGTTATTATCCAAAGGGAAAATTAATGAAAACGTTAATAGAGCAATACGTTACTCGACGGGTTATCGAATATGGTGGTATAGAAGTTGAAACACCCATTATGTATGATTCTAGGCACCCGTCTCTGGAAAGTTATTTCAATCGATTTCCTGCGCGTCAGTATAACATCACGACTGACAACAATAAAGAACTCTTCTTGAGATTTGCCGCGTGCTTTGGCCAGTTTTTGATGGCCAAAGACTTTCACTTATCATATAAACATCTGCCGCTAAGGCTGTACGAGCTTACTCGCTACAGCTTTAGAAGGGAGAAAAGTGGGGAACTCTCGGGTCTCCGTCGACTTAGGGCTTTCAGTATGCCTGATTGTCACGCATTATGTGGTGATATGGAACAGGCAAAAGAAGAGTTACTTAGACGATTTGAACTGTCTACCATGGTGATCAATACACTGGGGCTTTCTACGGAAAACGATCTAGAAATGGCAATACGGTTTACTGAGAATTTCTATAATGAAAACGAGACGTTTATAAATAAAATCATAGCCATGTTCGGGAGACCCGTTTTAGTAGAAATATGGAAGGATAGACCATTTTATTTTATTCTAAAGTGGGAGTTCAATTATATTGACGGTACAGGAAAAGCATCTGCACTTTCTACTGACCAGATAGATGTAGAGAATGGCCGCCGTTATGGAATCGAATTTGTTGACGATAAAGGCAAGAAGAAAAACCCTATTATATTACACAACTCTCCTTCTGGAGCAGTCGAGAGAGTAATGTTCGCATTACTAGAGAATTGCGCAAAGGTTATAAAAGAGGGTGGTAAACCGTCACTACCCCTTTGGCTTGCCCATACTCAGGTGCGTATAATTCCGGTGAGCACGCAGCAACTAGACATGTGTAGAAAAATCTATACCTTCCTTTCAGCTCGGAATGTTAGGACAGATATAGACGACCGAAATGAGTCTGTTGCAAATAAGATTAGACAGTCTGAAACCGAATGGATCAACTACGCCATTGTAATAGGAGAGTTAGAGACGCAGACCTCTCGTTTAGTTGTCCGCGATCGGAATCAAGGAAAACAGCGCGAGATGACATTAGATCAGCTTGCTGATGAAATAAGCTCCTTCATGAGTGGGAGACCTAATCTTCCTCTAAATCTTCCGGCATATCTCTCAAACCGGCCACAAATCATGGTGTAGTTGAGGAGGACTTTCAGCCACCATACTAATAATGGGATGTGAAACTTCCTCCTATCGTTACTAAGCCCAAGAATAGGATATAATCTTTTTAGATTTAATTCGGGTTTCATTTGACATCAGTAGGAGTTTGACTAGGGATGAGTCTTGAAAGTATGCGGAGCAAAGTTTGTGACGCTACCGTCCCTTCACGATAATCACCATTTCTCAATCCTACTTCAACGATATCGACGCCTAGGAGTTTTGCAGATGAGCAAATATTCTTGATAATTTTCGTAACTTCAAAAGGATTGAGCCCAAATGGTTCTGGCGTCCCAGTGCATGGGACATAGGGTAAATCGTAAACGTCTATATCAAACGATATGTAGATATTGGCTTTGCATGTTGCTTTTCGAATATATGTTAGTAGATTATCAATTCTATCATGTACTTTCCAGGCGTCAAAAGTTACGACCTGATTTTTTTTAGCTATCTCATTTTCTTCTCGATCAGTTTGACGTATTCCGATTTGGATTATGTTCTTTCCCAGAATATATCCATCATTTATAATATGGTAAAAGGGAGTAGTATGGCACATCTTCATTCCCTCATATTCTGGTTTCATATCCCTGTGGGCATCGAAGTGAATCACCAATGGATTTTTATGAGAAAGCGCTTTAAGAGTATAATAAGAAAGGGTATGTTCGCCACCCATCAGCACAGGTACTTTATCTGCTCCTTGAATGATTGAAGTTATTTTATGAATCTTTTTACCTATAAGTGATAGATTAGTCGCAACCCTCTTGGGACTTCTTCTTCTAAGATATTTAATCGATTGAGGTATTTTCAGATCCCCTATATCGTAAATCCTGGCCCGTTCATAAATATCTAGATTTTCGTCCAACAGGAAAGTTTCAATCTGGCGTGCCGAGGTGACCCTAATTGCTTCCGGCCCCCTTGAGGTCCCTCTTCCAAAGCTGGTTGAAATATCGATTGGCGCTCCATAGAATACAACATTCGATTTTTCGAATGAAATTTTAATGGGTATGTCTCCGAAGCTGTATTTTCCTTTAGTTCTTTCTGGAGGAATAAATAGTGGCAAGAGAACGTCGAGGTTTCCCTTCAACAAATAACTTATTCAAACGGCCTTCATTAAATTTCTTATTTTGTGGCGTAACCTGCTCTAAATGAGGGATCGCCTACATGGTTGCTCACCTGAAGTCTTCCGTTTTCGTTTGAGATCGATAAGCTGAATATATATGACTGGTCAATAGGATCCTCCATAATCGTTAGAGCACCTGTACCCTATCTGCGAATCATGTCCAAAATAGCTCATCCAGGTTCGATTGTCGTGGCTTCCCTAAGAGTGATTTAAAATTGAAGTTTAGAGACGAAAGGA
>JASHSN010000228.1 GCA_030038695.1 Nitrososphaeraceae archaeon | reverse complement strand
GCTAACATCGCCCCATACATCTGTGCTAACATTCAAAATTTCAAATGCTAACTTTCGTTTTTCATCCAATGCCTCGTATACTAACTGACCAATAGCAATTTGATTGGGTTTTGCAAGTCCTGTCATTTTTACCGCGACATTTACAGTATAACCTATAATGTCATAATGTGGATTTTTTACCATTTCCTGATTTTGTGTATTATCGTCATTCAACCCTTGAATATCCCATCCATACTGCAATACTGCGTTCTGGCCGCCGATATCTATCCCTATACGTACGCCCATTTCTGGGTAACCACCATTTTAGTTAAGAAACACTTGCCATCTTTGTACATTTACGCCTTTAGCTCCACTCTAGATGTCAATTGACATGCATCTCTAGGATTCCATGTGTCTCTTCCATTGATATGTCAAATGTTAACTCTGATTTCAAAGCTTTCCACATGTTATTCTGTGCCTGTTTGATGGCCATACCAATGTTAACAACTGCATCTAGGTAAAACAAATCCAAAGAAGCAGCTTGAGGGGTTATAGTCTCTTGTTCTTAATTTTTTCTATAGTCTTTTCGACTTCTTCTTCTGTAATATCTAGCTGGAAAGAGATTATTTCATTCGGAATTCCTGAATTATACAAATTTGATATAGTCTGAATTTGGTAGGCTTTTGTTGTTGAGTTGTCGTCTATCTCTTCCCCCATGATTCTACATTGAGGCTCATCCGCATTAATTGTTATGTCGCGTCTTATATTTTCATGGTAGATAAAACTAACTGTGATTTATAGTTCACCAGTCTTCTGCTATAATTAAGCCCACTTGATGATTCCTAGCCAGAATATCTTATTGCAAGGACTGACTGGGCTGATAATGTGTTATGATTTACAATTGCCACTTTATATTTCATTTTTTCCGGGATGGTACATCTACAGTTCATGCCAAGATTCGTAGAGTGGCATTATGGCTGAATCCAACATATTCAAGATAATAGCGCAACAAGCTATCAGTCTGCCTAACCTTTAAGTATGATAGTTCGGAATGACAGCTTATATGGAATATGTCGTCAAATGTAGATCAATTATACTTATTTTTCTGATGTACGAATTAGCTGGGTATTCCTATCTATCTGACTCCATCATTTTCAGTCTTTTTCATTTTCACCTCATCAAGAGAGATAGCACCATGTCAATGACCTTTATACCAACGAAAGGCAGAGCTACTCCGCCTAAGCCGTAAATAAGCATATTTCTAATGAACGTTTTTTGAGGAGGTTCTGGTCTAAAGGTAACGCCTCGTAAGCATAATGGAATTAATGCCGGTATCATTATTGCATTGAATATCAATGTAGCTAATATCGCAGTTGCAGGACTATGCAGCTGCATTACATTAAGAACCGCTAGCTTTGGATTATTTAACACAAACATAGCAGGAACAATTGCAAAATATTTGGAGACATCGTTAGCTATACTGAAGGTCGTAATAGCTCCACGTGTCATAAGCAATTGTTTGCCAAGTTTTACCACTTTTAATATGTTTAAAATATTTGGAGACGTCGTTAGCTATACTGAAGGTCGTAATAGCTCCACGTGTCATAAGCAATTGTTTGCCAAGTTTTACCACTTTTAATATGTTTGAAGGGTCAGAATCTAGATCCACCATATTAGCAGCCTCTTTTGCGGCAGCAGTTCCACTGTTCATTGCTAGCCCAACGTCAGCTTTTGCTTATGCTGGCGCATCGTTCGTTCCATCTCCTACCATGCCTATCACATGACCTTTTATCTGCTCTTCTTCAACCCGTGTCAGTTTGTCAGTAGGCTTTGCCTCTGCCATCACTTGATCCACGTTAGCTTCTTTTGCAATTACTTGAGCGGTTAGTTGATTATCTCCAGTAAGCATTACAGTTGTTATCCCGGTTGAACGAACTTCATCTAGCTTTTGACAAATGTTTTCCTTGAGATTATCTTTTAGACCAACAAGACCAATTGCTTCATCGTTTATTGATACTAATAGTGGTGTTGAACCACTCTTTGATATTTCTTGGGCTTTCCATTTCACTTCGGCTTCGTTAACATGTGTAACGAGTTTCAGAACTGCATCTACAGAGCCCTTAAGGATCCTTACTTTTTCGTTACGCTTGTCCAATTCTAGGAGGATCTTTGCAACTCTAGAAGTGGCATTATCATTAGTAGTGCTACCACTTTCTTCTCCATTTCCATGTTCAAACTTGTGAATTGCTATAGCCTCTTCCTGTAGCTCTTTGTCAAGTGCCATTATTTTATTTGGTATAAATTCTATGCCGCTAAATTTAGTCTCTGCGCTAAAATTAATTCTTCTGGCAACAAGTATTTTTTCTATTAATGGAGGGATAAATCTCTTCTCTTCTGCCAAATGTAGCATTGATTTTCCCTCATGCGAGGGGTCATGAATTGATGCTGCGAAAGCTGCTTGGCCTACGTCTCTGTATATTTTTGCAAAGGTACAAATTCATTTGCACCCCTACTTCCTTCTGTTATCGTTCCCGTCTTGTCTAATATCAAAATATCACAATCTCCAGCTGCTTCAATTCCTTTTCCGGACTTGGCAACTATGTTATCTCTACCAATTCTAGTAATACCAGCGACACCTATAGCAGACAAGAGTCCTCCTATTGTTGTTGGCAAAAGAGCCACTAGAAGTGCAATTAACATTGCAATATCAGCTTCATATCCAAGGTAGTAAGCAAAGAAAAGAAGGCTTCCAACCACTATTATGAATATTAATGATAACCCTGCTAGCAGTATAGTAAGTGCTATCTCATTCTTTGTCTTAGGTCTTGTAGCACTTTCTATTAGACCCACCATCTCATCAAGGAAGCTTCGACCAGCCTCAGCCGTGATTTCAATTCGTAGTTTGTCGCTTGCTATTCTTGTTCCACCCATAACATGATCATCCTTCTCTTTGAATGCAGGATTTGATTCTCCAGTCATCATTGACTCGTCTACAAAAGCCTTTCCTTCGCAAACAAGACCGTCCCTTGGAATTATTTCACCTGCATAAACCAGGACCTCGTCCCCGGGTTTGAGACTTGTAGAGGCCACGATAACCTCTTTCTTACTTTCACCCTCACCTACTAATTTCCTTGCCGTAACTTCTTTTTCCAGGCTTCTTAGAGAATCTACTCGAGCCCTAGCCTGGGCTTCAGATAACGCTTCTGAAAATGTCGAAAACCAGACTGTGATAATTAGTATTGCAGCTGATTCATAATAGAATATCTGAGATTGACTGGCAAACACCTTTGGTATACTCGAAAGACCTAGACCAACAGCAAGTACAACCAGAAATACAACTTCTACTGTAAACATTATTGCATTGTCCCTTGCCAGATACACAGGGTTTAGTTTTGTTACGGAATCAACTAATACTCTTTTTCTGTTTATGCTCATTGTTGACCCCAAGTAGCGAACATAATGATAACTGATAACCCTATCACGACAAAAGTTATCCATCCGATGATATTAGATCCTACGCTGCTAGTCTTATCTTTAAGAACTGTCTTGTCATTAGCAATCTTCATAATTACAAATAAAAGTGGTACTGAAACAACTCCATTTATCACAGCAGTATATACTAAAGCTTTTATTGGATCTATGTTCATAAAATTTATTGATAATCCTATTAATGTAGAGGCAGCTATTATCAAATAAAACCCTCTTGCTTGTTTGAATTTCTTGTTCAATCCTTCATTCCATCCTAACACATCTGATAACGCATATCCGGAGGAGCCGGCTAATACAGGAATGGCTAATAAACCAACCCCAATTACACCTAAAGCAAAAATTATTTTTGATATCTCACCAGCATGTGGAAATGTTTTTACCAATGGTTCTAATGCCTTTGCAGCCTGGTCTGCAGTTTGTATGTCTGTGATACCATTGGTATGAAGGCTTCCAGCTGTTGTTGCTATTATGGCCCACATTATTATCTGGGAAAATGCCATGCCCATTGCGGTATCTACTCTCATCATCTTAACCTCTTTTTTTGCAATGCTTGGTATACCTTTGCCTATCTGTTGTATCTTATGGTTTACAACATCCTCTTCGGCTTCTTCTGAGGCTTGCCAGAAAAATAGATAGGGAGATATGGTGGTGCCACATATGGCAACAAA
>JASHSN010000227.1 GCA_030038695.1 Nitrososphaeraceae archaeon | reverse complement strand
CATTCTTGGTCGACCAGCTTTCTTCTTTCTCTTGCGTGATGGCAGCAACGATACAATCCTATCCCATAATACATCAGGTATTTCGTACGCGGATTCAACACCTGTGAGTTCAGATATCACTACGAATAACAAGATGGGTTAGGTTTGGCTTAGCTTTATCGTTCAGATATAGTAAGTCTAGAACTCAACAAATATCGACTGATTTTCGGATGGCCTCTAAGTAGATCGGCTAATTTTACTGCGTCTAGCTTGTCAGTCTTTATCTTGGCTGATGCTATAGCCCTAGTCTTGAACGGATTCGATAAAGAGACATCAAGTTGCTTTTCTTCTGATAGATATTCGTATATGTTGTACCACACACACGATGATTCCATTACCACCTTTACGTCACTGCTATTACCGATGCGATGAAAGAATCTTCCAACCTTGCTTAGATCATTGTGTATTCTGGAGTTTTTTAGCACCTTTCCTTTACCATCAAGAACGGCTACCTGCAGATAGCTCTTGTGAAGGTCCATACCTACAAACATATCAGTGCATACGTTACCGTCTGATTTGGCTTTGAATTTGTTCACATATGGTTAGCTTAGTAATTTATCATTCTGTATGTGAAAGCTGGAGGCCTAGCGTTATCAAAGGTCAAAAAAAAACAGAATAAGATAAATAAGTAAATCTAGAACAAGTGCTGATTTCATAAACCACCTTAAGAACATAGGGAATTATATTAAAAAGAATAAGATAAAACGATTCATTATAGTAACAGATAATGCAACATTTCATGTAAGCAGAAAGACTAAACAATTCATAGAAAACCAATTACATTGGTTGACTATAATATATCTGCCAAAGCGTTCTCCGAATCTAAATCCAGTAGAGACAAAGGTGAACAGAAATTTGAAGAAGGATGTATGTGCAAACCATAATGGAACAGAAGAGAACTTGACTAATGCAGTGAGAAGATGCTTAGATGTAAAGGTAGTTGGCCTAAATTATGATACTTAACTTAGTGATTCAATACTATTATCATTATAGACCATCCGGGGCTAACGAAAAGTACGTTTGGCGCCAAGCTGACCAATTGCTTATTCATAAATACTGCGGAGCCTGCATTCAAGGGTAATCGATTTTTGTTGCTTGCCTATGAGTCTTGTCTAACGGTCATACTATATTATCTACTACCTATCGTCATACCTACTTTGAAAGAGACTTGATACCATTCGCTACTGAAACTTCAATTGCTGAAATTCTATGAGGATTGGAATGCTGAGTCCATCTCCGTAATTCTTTGAATATTACTCTCAGTTCCTTAGCTTGGACAGTTAGACTGTACTCTACTTTGGGCGGTACTTCCGGATAAATTTTCTTTGAAATAATGCCCTCAAGTTCAAGCTCAGACAATCTGTCAGCTAATACTGTACTACTTATGCCAGGCATTAACCTCTTCAGTTCATTGAAACGTATCGCTTCCTTTGTGTCAAGATTCTCTAATATTGAAAATGCCCATCTCCTTCCTAGTACTTTCCAGAGGTTGGCTAATTCGTCTGCGAAAATATCATATCTTCTATCAATTATCAATTGGTCTGCATATACTTCCTGACTTTGGAAGGTTACCTCATTCATTGATTTATCCTCAACAGGGACTATGCAACCTTGATCCATATTCATCCATCGATCATAGTTCTGGAGTTATTTATCGTTGACGGAACCAGTACTCCGAATAATGGACAATATCTTTAAATAATTGGACGAATTTAATAGTATTGTCATGCTAGGACGGCAAATCGTAGATGAAACCGACTTAAAGATCATAAGTATCCTCTCAAAGGATTGTAGAGAATCCTTCAGGAGCATAGGCTCTGCTGTTGGTATGACATCTAAGAGTGTAAAGGCAAGAGTAGATACGATGCTTTCGACCGGTGTAATAGAAGGATTTGTCGCTAAAGTCAACCCAGTGGCGCTCGGATATGGGATGAATTGTATGTTGATAGTACGAGAGCATACTGAACATACTGAGGATATTCTTAACCGTCTTAATCTCCTTGGAGATGTATCAAGTCATACCAAATGTCTGGGAGGAATTTCAGCATTTTGTCTTGCCATCAAGGAAGGATATGAAGATAAGTTCAAACTCTTGTTTGATTCTCTTAAAGCAGCCACTGTTCATGTCATGTTTACGAGTAAGCTATCCTTATTATCACCATCATCGACATCAGACCTGCACTATAAGCACGAACTTTCCGAGGCAGATCTGAGGATAATAAAATGTCTTTTATCGAATCCCAGGATGGATTTAAATGATATAGGTAGGAGGACATCGATGTCGGCAAAAACCGTTCACAGAAGGTTAACAAGGATGAGAGATAATAACGTATTAAAATTCTTTATACTGTGTAATCCTGCCTATACTTTGGGTTATATCCAATTTGTGTTAATCGTCAATACAGTTGACAAGTCGTTTTATAACCAGATAGTTGAACGTATTTATGAAGAACTAGGGGAAAACGTTCTTTGTCAGCCTCCTGTTATCGATCCAGAAAATGTAATAACAGTAATATTATTCAGTCAAGATATCTTTACAGCGAATGGCATTCTCAAAAAGGTAGAATCATTTAATGGTGTCAAGAGGGTTGAACTGTTTATAATTACCGAGACGACAAATTACCACGAATGGATATTAAGAGAGATAAACAGAAGGTTGATTGCAAAGAGTACAAGAGCAAAGCAAGAAGTGGAACCTGTTTTAGAGATTATGAGCTAGTACACGTAGGATTTGTATGAAAATTCAATTGAATCCATTGCGTGGAGTGCCTTAATGATATAATTATACTGGAATACATACAAAATAACCAGCTTATAAATTGCACTTTTCCTATTGAAGCGATAAAAGGCGATTACATCTTACTTGCTTGAATATACCGCAGCTGCAGAGACAAAGGGACTACAAAGCAAGGTAGAAGAATTAGAAGCACTAAACGAGGTAATCGTGACAAGTTGAAAGATGATGCCAGCTTATCGCGTTAACGGCTAGGTTAGATTCAATAGAAAAACGGAATTAGAATTGACATTTGGTAGCTAGTCAATGATAGCAGGGATTATTGTTTATACCGATATAGCTTCTTTGACAACAACATAAGAACGAAGACGTATATCGTTATCTTAGTGCGGTGACTTGAAGATACTTGGCTGCAAATTGTTCCCCATGACCTCAATTATTTTGCGTACAATGGACACATTAAAGCCCTGCTATACAGCCTCTCAATACAATGTTTTATCGCACTGACATTTTTCAATTCTATCGCAGAATTGAAGAAGAAATGGCAGTCTTAATACCCGCGATCTACGGCGGTAGGATGGCTAGCAAACTTTCCAGACATCTATGAAATAAGAAAGCAGGTAAGTAAGTCATAAATGACAACTTTAAGAGAACTTATTGTAGTCATCTCATCACCAGGTGATGTGGCAAAAGAAAGGGCTGCTTTACCTAGTATAATTCAAAGATTGAACAAAAATATTGCTAGACCTTCAGGCTTGATTCTAACTGTAAGACGCTGGGAGGATACCCCTATGGGTTTTTGGAACAAATGTGTACAAGGTCATCACATTTAGAAATAGAAAAAGCTGACATTTTTATAGGTATTCTTTGGAAAAATTTTGGTTCGCGTGGCAGAGATGATAAAACAGGTATAGAACATGAATTCGATAAAATAAGCCTTCTAATTTAGGGAAGATTATTTCAGTATTTAGATTACTTATTATTATCTATCACGTATGGCCACAGTGGACTAAGGCCGCTCGTCTGTGACCACACGTGTATAGTAGGTTGTTGTGTACTGCCTGCCCTTCCTATGTAAAAGAACGTATATTAGATTTGAGGTACACTTTCCTAAATTAAGATGTCGCTACTTGAAACCATTTTCCTTATATCTAACATCATTTTTCAGGAAATACACTTTACCCATATTATAATAAGAAGGCTAAAGGATTAAATCAATTGATAACCAAGTCGGGTCTCGTTGGTAGTTGATGCATCTGGTTTGTGTGGTCTGTCGTTGGAATGAGGAAGCTCATTTCTGATCTCCCAGCCTTATTGCTGAAAAGGACAAAGATATTATATTTGGAAGATACATGGAAAATGTACTGGATATGCCATCATATCTGTGTGTTAAAAACGCGGATATTTTTATACTGGCTGAGATATAGAATGGCGTGGTTAACTCCAAAACCAATGACCCCGTAAAAAACTCAATACAGCAAAAACTCAAATCGACAGTCGGTAATGACAACCGTTGTGGAGAATGTTATAATAAATTAGTTAGCCTGAATAAAGGAAATGCCGATATACTAATCAATTATGTTTTGGAGTACAAACATGAAACTGATGTAAAGGATTCTACTCTAACCACTAACCTACTCTATTTGCTACGCTTTGCCCAAAAGGTCAAAAAACCGTTTGCAGATATGACGCGTGAGGACCTAATTGGGTATTTGAACGGTACAAAAATTGGAAATAAATGGAGACGTACGTTCAAGTTACTATGTATCTATCTAACACGCTTCTTCAGGTGGTTTTACCATCCAGGACTGAGTCCGAAAGAGAGAAATGAAACCAAACCTCGAGTCGTGCAGAATTTGGGTAAAGTCAAGATTGATACGAAGAAAGACAGACCATACAAGCATACAGATATGTGGACGTTGGAGAATCAGAATATATTTTTCAAATACTGCCCTAGCAAAAAAATAAAATGTTATCACGCTATTGCAGTTGATACTGGGGCGCGGCCACATGAGATATTAGGGTTGAAGATAGAAGATATTATCTGGCCTCCTGATGGCAGACCGCCTACTTTTACCGTAAGCGGCAAGACAGGTTCCCGACCCCTCCCTTTATTACGTTTCCATAGGTATGTACGGGAATGGATAGAACAGCATCCCAAGCGTGCAGTCCCGTCCTCAATACTCATCTTAAGTAATAGAGGCGGCATGCTTAATGGAGGCTCACTTAGAGGGTATTACGTACGTGTATTGAAACCACATTTTGCCAATTTATTAAACGAGGCCATTGGCCAGGAAGATAGAAATCAGATACAAGAAATGCTGAAAAAACCGTGGAATCCATATATCTTAAGACATAGTACAGCAACCGAACTTTTGGGACGAAGGAATTTGAACACAGACTTGGCAAAGCAATTCT
>JASHSN010000226.1 GCA_030038695.1 Nitrososphaeraceae archaeon | reverse complement strand
GGAGAATTCGTAACTCAAACGACACCTTCCTACGTAGGTGGAGAAATAGTTAGAATCGCTTTCTTAACCAAAAATGGTGTGCCTACTGGGAATGCAGCATGGGTTACTACAATGGAGATTATTGCCGACGTTTTTGTGGGTACTATGCTTGCCTTCATTGCAGGAGGATTAGCACTATACCACGGAGGTTATTTTATAGGCATTGCTGTCATCCTGGTAGCAATTCCGACATTTGTTTTTTGGTTTCTGTTGATAGTTTTCTCTGCGAAACGCACACTAAGATTGCCTTCATTTTCCTTGAAACTATTACAGAAGTTCATCGCCAGACAAAAGGCAGAGCGAATTATTACTACGACCAATAATGCAATATCCGACCTCTGCAAAATGAGTAGGCAGAATTTTAATTCTGTAAATGCTGTAAAGACCTTTGCCGTAGGAATCGTAATAACATTTATTGCATTTTTGTTGCAAGGTGTGTCGTTCCTGATATTGGCAAATGCTGTCGGCTTTAGGTTGGGGTTATTTGATTCTCTAATGGCAACTTCGGCTTCTACTGCTTTGTCGACATTACCAATCACGATTGGAGGTTCTGGACTTGCAGAGCTAGGGATGTGGGCATATACTTCTCATTTTACAGGAATTCCATCTTTTCATAATGTAGTTAATGATTCACACCTAAGCCTCATCATAGCTTGGAGAATAGCATCATATCACGTGCCACTGGTTATAATGTGGATTGCGCTCATGCGACTAACGATGACTAATAGTTCTCTCAAAGCGCTAACAAAGAAAAATAATCTATGGAATATGCGCAATAATAACAAAAAGACTACTACTACTGACGATAATGTAGAACCTGGAAGGTAGAAAATTATAGTCATCCTAATATAGGAATGTAATGGGTCATGGATGTTGCTACCTGAATGGGCATGTCAGAGAATCAGAAAACTTGAATTGTATCCATCAAGCGGTGTGATCGTTAACTATTGAGTTTGTTCACTACAGGTCATCGGCCTCATCTGCGTCTCCTTCAGCAGACATTGGCAGGGGTGAAGAGACATCGGACTCGACATCCATGAGCTGCAGGTCTTTCAGTTCAAAGCGATAAATTGCGTCCATATCTAGTGAAAAATTCGTTTTCAAAAACTCAACTAGTCTACCACTTAAATCGCCCTTGTAAATCTTTATCTCAAATTCATATACGAATCCTTTCCTAAAATCGCCGATATTCATGGGCTTAGGGACATCTAATCCCTCGATAATAGTCCTGCTGTCAGGCAGTGGCTCGTAAAGCTGGATATCAATCTTGTAGTCGTTCTCGTAAGTATCCAAAATATATCCTGTTCTCTTGATAACTTGTTCGGCTCCAAACTGAACTGACTTAATTTCCTGTTCTGCCCATTCTGGGAGCTTTTCTTCGCTCGGTTTTTTAGAATCGGTCTTTGCCCTGCCCATATTACTGATTTACGAATTTTTAACTTTATGCGGATGTAGTACAGACATAACCAATATCCTGCTAATTAGCACAACAATTCATCAATTGCTCAATAGCTTGACCTGCATTCAATAGGCCTTTGCTCTTTGCATATTGCTCGACGATCTTTAACTGTTCTACCCTAAGGCAAATAGGCATATTTTTTTTGGAGCTTTGGTTCATTTTTCAATACAAATTGGATTGGTTACTGATTATAATCGTTACTATACTTCGTAGTAGTCTCGTTTAACCAGATATGCAGCTACTAAAACCGCATTCGATGCAGAGATCGCATCCTTCACTTATTATTAATTTTGCTTGACAAGAAGGACATTGTCCATCCTCCGATAACTCTTCTTGTGAGCTTGAAGGACCAGGATGCGTCAAAGCGCTAGCTGGTTCAATTTCGGAATGTTGTTGGTGTTCTAGACTCAATAGGTCTTTATCGAGTAGTTCGTTCTGATCTGGTGAAGTATCCTTCAAGATTTGTTCTAATGACCTAAGCACATAGGGTTCGGAAACATTTTCATGTATATAGTCTACTGCATATCGACTTGGAGCAACGGAAAATCTGCGTTCTCTAGTGTTGTCACCTGTAATGTGAAGAACTTGTTCGTGTCTTGAGCCATCTCTGTATACAGTAATCCCCTTTAAGCCTAGATCATGTGATAGTAGATATGCGCACTTTACGTCTTCGGCAGTTACGTCTCCAGGCATATTAATCGTCTTAGCAATTGCGTTAGCAATCCACTTCTGCCATGTTGCTTGTGCCACTAAATGATCGATCCAGTGGATGTCGATTGCAGTAACGAAGATCTTCTGCATCCATCCAGGGACATCATGAAGGCCGCGTGTGGAACCGTAATTATTGGAAATCTTACCAAGTATTTCATCGTCGTATAGACTATTTTCTCTTAATGCGCCTTCAAAAATTCTATTCGTATAAAAGAATCTGCCAACCGTAACGCGTTTTTCAAAAACAACAGCAAACATAGGTTCAATTCCATTTGATGTGTCAGCTATCATCGACAAACTGCCTGTGGGAGCTATAGTAGAGGTCCAAGAGTTTCTAATCCCATGTTTTTTGATCTTTTCAATAAGCGATTTCCAGTCGTATGTATGTAGCTCATTTGGTAGTTCATAGTAGCCTGCAACAGGGATTCTCCCCTTGACATAATCCGTCTCTCCGAACAGGGGAAATGCGCCTCTTGTCTTAGCTATGGCGACACTTTCTTCCATGCTATAGTATGACATAGCTTCTGCTAATTTATTCATAAATTCATAACCAGGCTTTGAATTGTAGGGGATTCTGAGCAAGAAAAGAAGATCTGCTAGGCCCATTATTCCGAGGCCGATTCGTCTAGTGAGCTTCGTGTTAGCATCAATTTCTTCGATAGGATACTTGTTTATATCAATGATATTATCTAGAAACCTTGATGCGAGCCTAATAGTTTGCTCATACCTCTGCCAGTCGAATTCATAGATTCCGTCTGCTTTACGTTTTACAAAGTTCGCAAGATTTATTGAGCCTAAATTACAGGATTCATTGGGATATAGTGATTGTTCGCCGCAGGGATTAGTTGCGCGTATTGGGCCGCCCTTGGCGTTGATACATGGATTGTATTTATTTATGTTGTCAAAGAAAATAATGCCCGGTTCAGCGCTCTTCCAGGCGCTGAAAGAAATCAGATCCATTAGGGCATGTGAATCAATTTGCTTTATAGGCTCACCGGTTCTGGGATTGCGTAGTGTATACTTTACGTTGTCCTTATTTATAAGGGATAGCCAAAAATCATCCCAGAAACCGACGCTTACGTTAAAGTTCTCAAAAGCGCCGGGTTTTGTTTTGGCTGTTACGAACTTTTCTACATCAGGGTGCCAAACGTCCAAAATACCCATGTTTGCTCCTCGTCGCTTTCCACCCTGCTTCACAACATCCGTAATGGTATCTATAATTTTCATAAAAGATGTGGGCCCAGAGGCGACACCTGAAGTTGACGCCACTATATCTCCTTCAGGTCGTAGGTTGGAATAGTTTATGCCTACGCCTCCTCCAGATTTGAAGATCATTGCAGCATCTGTCGATGACTTCATTATGGCTTGCATATCATCTGGCATATCAAGAACAAAGCAGGCAGAGAGCTGGCCTAGGCGTGCACCCGCATTCATTAATGTTGGCGTGTTTGGAAGAAAGTCTCTCGATACCATTAGATTATAATATTCTTTTATTCTTTCTGCAAACGATGCAAACTTACCTTCAGCGATTAATGTAAGTAATTCCTTGAACGAGATTTTCGTATGTCCTTCTTTTGCAAGTTCAACGTAATGCCTAATTATCGATTCGAAATGATACTTGTTCAAATAATATTTGCCAATTTTTAGCTTAAGATCAAAGTAATTCAATTTGTAATAATATTTTTCTGCTTCCTCTCCGCTTCGGTTAGGTTTCTTGTCAGTCGATAAAGCAAACACGCGAGCATCATGCATGATATCTGGAATGGCCACAAGAGTAGCTACTCTTTCGAACATTTGCTTCGGACCTTCTATTATTTCATTATTGTCATCCCTCAGCAGATAGCGAGCGGCTAAAACCCTCAGAGAATTAATGTCAAAGACCTTGTCTACTTCATCTAAAACTTTCTTGTTTAAAATTTTCATCTTTTCGTCGCGAAGTTTGCGTCTCTCGTGTCTATAGAGAATGAACGCTTTTGCTGTCTCAGACAAGCCTTCTTCGATAAGGATCGATTCCACCATGTCCTGAACGTCCTCGACACTTGGAATTTCTGTCGATCCATATCCATGATGGATCATCTTTTGGACTACTTTCTTGGCCAGTTTTTCTGAGAGTGGAAAATCAGGTATACCTGTAGCGACAAGGGCTTTGTAAATCGCATCCGATATCTTGGGTGGTTCAAAATCCACCTCTCTTCCGTCTCTCTTTCGTATATGAATAATCAAATTCTCTTTCTGGTCATTAATCTCAGTAACACCGGCCATGACATTCAAATTGAATCAACAAGTATTTGAAGTATTTCATCTGAAAAATAGTTGATTTAAGAACAGCTAACTTCCTCAAGAAAAATGGTCGCATCCTGTAAATCATGTCATCTATAGCTACCGAATTTCGAAGTCTGAGAAATACCCACATATTCGAAGTTTGTTCAAAACAAATTAACGAATCGGCAGAACGTTATTCGACCTGCAGAATCCACATCTTTCCAAATATCCCGACTCTCTTTTTCCACAGCTATTGCATACCATGAGCTTCATAACTGGACGGAAAAATGGGATACGCGATGCTGCTTCGATTGCCTGTCCTAGGCGCAGATTATTCGAAGCGAGCTCTGTGACATCAAGACTCACAGATAGCCCACCAGTCAGAAGCTTATCGATTGAAAGACATTCTTCTATCACAGAACCAGAATTGTCATCATTGGATGAAATTAATTGTTCACCATACAAAGTTAATCCCTGCGAATACGTGGTTGAATTTTGAGTCGAATTCAAATATCCCCTTCCATATTTATCTGAATCTAGAGCTGCGAACCTAGCAGCGCCGTCATCGGATACCATTGCAACACCTACTGCGTCTGCTCCCATAGATCTCCCCTGATCGATAGCAACATCTACAGAGGTCTTCAGTACTTTCTGCAAAACCTCCATCCCATTGTTCTTAGGCTGATATCCCAAGATATCACTAACAGATTCCTGGGCACCTACAAGGTTAATTACGAGACTTGTTGTCCCACTCTGCATAAAGTCAGTATTGATACTGAGAGCAGGAGCAGTGCCTTTTCTAATAAGGTCTATGACAGCCTTCCTCCTAATATTGAGCGCTGCTATCGCGGGCTTCATCATCAAAGCGAGTCTAGCTCTGAAATAAGTTTCATCTTTGTTCGACTGGTATGCAAGTCTTGGCAGATTAATGGAGAGCGATTGAAGAGTTGCAGCAGTACCGGAGCGTTTTCCCATTGCTTTTCGGATACCGTTATTTGCTCTTAATCCCTCGTCATGAGAAAGCGAGATGATGCCGCCGCTTCTTACCACAGACAAGATGTGGTCTAAATGATAGCTAAGCTGGTTAAGTTGATCGTCCATATCACGATAGACCAACGAGAGGCCAATGCGAGGGATAGGAGTAGATTCTACGTATCTCCGATAACCGTTCAATAAGGCAGCAACTAACGTAGCGTCCTGTCCAACAGTGGGAATTGTTATTGTGGTGAGTGGTAATCCTGACTGGGTATGACTAGGGGCTATTGAAGATAGCATAAGTGCATTAGCAAATCTTGATTCTATTTTCTCAGGCTCCTTCATTTGCTTTAAAATCATTGGAAGAATGCCCTCAAATACCACTTCTGTTGAGGCTTCTCTACTCAGGAGAGAAATCATCAATGATAGGCAAGTCTCAAAGTCGCTAGAATTATTGATACCCGGAAGATAAACCCTTGATACGTTCAAAAATTTCCCTTTAAGATCCAGCGCATTCTCACGAAGGTCAGCGATGTCTAGAAAAATGGTGTCAGGGATCAATCCCCAAGTTCCACTATTAGATATATTCATCTCGCCAGCCAAATGCATATCCGCAATGTCTTTAGGAAGAGTATTGATCAGAAGATGTTCGGAAAATATTGAATGTGAGGCTTTTAACATTAGGGTTTCAAGACCGTTCGTTGCCGAGTCTGCATTACTCAACATCTCAACAATTTCAGATGCTGGAAGGCCTAATCTAGCCAATTTATTTCTATATTCCTCATGCCCATGTTCAATTAAAACAGAGTTCACCGTCTCGCGAATCAGTGATGATGTAAGATAAATGGCCTGAAATTTGTATATCTTATTCTCGACTTCTTCTGTTATCTTATGTGCCTGTTCAAGAGGCATATTTGCCTCCCTTACCAGTGACTGAATTATTTTATTGGAGTTAAATTCTTCAATAGACGGCTTAGTGGTCCTAACATACATTTTTCCACTTTCGATTATCGACCTTTCCTCGATCTGTCTGGCAAGGCTTAGCACAAGCTTGCCTAGATTAGTTATCGTATAGCGACGTTCCGCCTTGTTGAGTGCTACAAGGGACTGTCTAAGAAGTTTTCGCAAGTGATAGGCGAATTTACCAGATTCCTTTTTCGATTTAAATCCAGCTAAAGATTTTAACTCTGAATATGTAAGCGGGCCCTTTGAATTTAAAATACGAAGAATATCAATTCGGTTAGGACTAGCCATAACAGAGAAAATCATCCTAACTCTTTTTGAAGCGGACTCCAACACCCCATCTCTTGGAGATTCCACTTGCATTGGATAATTATCATGACTCAACTGTTCCATTGCACCCGATATTCTGACTACCTGATTAAAACTACTTTGTAAATTATATTTTACTAATCATGTAGCAGACAGCGATACATGAAAAACTCTTAAGTTTCTATCATTATTTGACCTGTTTGGGATACCTCCTCCTCAACTAACTGCATATCCATTTTCTTATCCAAGATGCCTGTTGGCACCTCGGGAAGCTTTTCTTTTGCTTCAGTCTCAAGCATTCCCTCAATCTCATTTAGAATTGAAAGAGCATCTTTATCGACAGGTGCCGAAAACTTAGTTGCGGCATCTAATTTAATATCAGAATTGATCAAGACATCTGCAGTCATCGATTTCATTTCCGAGAATACGTTTGAAGCCGCTGGAACCACCTTAGAAATATCTCTTTGGATATCTCTGATCATGCCTATGGTAGGGTGGATGGTGTCCAAAACCATAGCAAATTCGTTGATAGTACTAAAACGGATTAGCATCACTTCAAGTGCTAGACCTGCATTTTGTGTTGTCCGCTGCACATTGCGAATATTTGATAGCTCTCCTGCAAGAGCTTTGGCTCTGGAATTATTGCCAGACTTGATGTTTGCTACTATTTGGTGTCTGAAATTCTTATCCATTGCAGAGAATTTTTCATTAAGCATCTTCAATCTAGCGAGCTGGCCATTAACCACTGACGAAGCCTTTTCTAAATCGCTCTTAAATTGTTGTTGATGCTGGTCCATTTGTCGACTGATTCAGGTTAGTCGAAAAAATGTTAAGATCGAGCGTTAAAGTGTATATACAAAATAGCTATCAAAAAGCTAATCTACTAAACGCTTAGTAGCCAAACGGAAACATCTTTGTTGTTGCTTTCATAACTAGCTCTTGATCATTAGCGTTAGGGTTCTTTTCACCAGCGTTATCTAACTTATTATATGCAATCCCCTACGTACAGGGAACTTAGAATACTACTAGACTTTTTGAAGTAATAAGCCATGTGTTGGATGATAATCTATTACCCTGACGCTTGATCCAATGGGTAACGACGATGGTGATATTACCCCTGGTAGGAAACCGGATGCTCTTAAATCTGTACCATCTACATTAAATACAACCCATGCGTATGAGCCGGCGTCTTCAAATCCCTCCGGAGCTACAGCTTGAATTGTGTACGTGACAACTCTACCTTTTCCTTCTAACTCTAAAGTCTCATATTCTCTGCTAGAACACTTTTCACAACAATATACCGTAACAAGCATCAAGTGTCCACAACGAGAGCATTTTTTGGCAAGGATATTCTTCCTACGCGCAGCGATTATAAACTTTTCACGAGGACTCTCTTGTGGTGCTGTCTTTGCCTTGGATTCCATTCATTCTGCCCTCTTAAAAATATGGACAGCAGCACTTGCACCAGTAGCTCCGAAGTTATGAGTAAGTCCTATTTCAGCACCTCTAATCGTTCTTTGCTCAGCTTTATCCGTAAGTTGTTCGAAAACTTCTACAACCTGACCTATGCCTGTTGCGCCTATTGGATGACCTTTTGATTTGAGTCCACCCGAAGGGTTAATGGGAATTTCTCCAGTTCTAGAAGTTGATCCCTCTCTGACAGCATTCGCTCCTGTCCCTTTCTTGAAGAACCCTAGGTCCTCTATATCAATGATTTCTGCGATCGTAAAGCAATCATGTACTTCAGCAAAATCGACATCCTTTGGAGTGATGCCTGCCATTTTGTATGCCTGTGTGGCGGCGGCTACAGTACTTGGGATAGTTGTGATATCGTCTCGACCTTGCACTGCAGCCGAAGATGCACCCCTACCCGAGCCAATCACCTCGACGAAAGGTCTACCAATTTTCCTCGCAAAATCTTCGTTACAAAGAATGACTGCAGAAGCGCCATCTGAAAACGGACAGCAATCATACAACTTTAAAGGTGAGGCAACAATAGGAGATTTCAATACGTCGTCTATCGTGATTTTTTTTCTAACATGAGCTTTCGGATTTAAAATACCGTTTTCGTGATTCTTTACTGCTACTCTTGCGAGGTCTTCTTCACTGGCTTTATATTTAGCCATATACGATCTAGCTATTGATGCAAATAATCCTGGGAATGAAGCCCCATTTCCACCTTCGTAGAAGAAATCTGAACAATAAGAGAATAGGGTAGTGCTTTGGATTGTTCCGGTGTGAGTTATTTTTTCCACTCCTAATCCTAAAACGCAATCATAGAACCCAGCAGCTATATTTGCATATGCTTCTCTAAACATAATAGAACCTGAGCCGCATGCAGATTCTATTGTCAGTCCTGGCACTTCCGGGATACCCAGGTTACTCATAATTACTGGAGCCATATGGACTTGCTTATCGGAAACTCCAAAAACATTGGAAATGTATCCCGCCTGTATATCCTTAGGTGTTATACCGGCCGAATTTATTGCGTCCATGCATGCATCCAATGCGATTTCTATAATGCCTTCGTTCAATTTACCGTATTTGGTACTGCCAGCACCGAGAACACAAACCTTATTTAGCATTTGTCAAAAACTGTCTTCCCATTCGAGTTATAAAAAGCTAAGTAAATAAATTCAATCATTAGCGAGTTGTCGAATGTATCTTTTGCAAAATATTGGTGAAGACTCCTCTTTCGAAAAAGGGAAATAATATACCACGCGAGACGACACTGCTTTCCCTAGGATAGCACATCTTATCTGACCACCGACAAGTGAAAATTCCACTAAGTGAACGCACTGAGATGTTTTCGATATACGTCGTTTCGACGATTTTTTAGAAGTGGAAGTGATTTTCGAACGCTTTGCACTCTCGAGATGTCGATATCGATAACTTCCATACCTTCTCTATTACCCATGTCCAATATTACTGAGCCAAATGGATCTATAACCATGCTCCTTCCTGAGAAAATATTACCTACTTGATCAGGAGCCATCATGTAGAGCCCATTCTCAATCGATCTAGCTTTAAGTAATGTTACCCAATGCTCCTCTTTCATAACTCCTTGAACCCATGCGGAAGGAGCTGCCAGAATTTCAGCGCCTTGCACTGCCAAAATCCTAGATATTTCTGGGAAGCGTATATCATAACAAATCATCAAACCGATGGTTCCGGTCGAACTTGTGTTGGGCTGTTCGATACTATTGCCGGCCATCAGTTTCAGGGATTCTTTGAATCCTAACGCATCATACAGATGTACTTTTCGATAACGTGAAACGATACTTCCCCTATTGTTGATCAAGACGGCAGTATCGTATACACGTTCGAAAGACGGTTCGTCACTTTTTTCGTAGATTGTTGCCACAATGTTGATCTTACATCTCCTCGCTGCGCTACATAATTTCACGATGAAGTTACCGTTAGTCGCTGACTCGGCAATGTTAGTCAATTGTTTAGAAGATTGTTTAGCTGATGAAAATGCCATCTGAAATTCGGGGAAGCATATCAGACCTGCCTTCCTCCTTGCCCCCTCTTTTACAAAATCTAGCGAAATTCTAAGATTTTCTGTCTTGTCAGTCGATGACTTCATCTGCACGATTGCGACACGGTGCGATTTTTCCATACTCTAACACTCGATGACAAAATTAAATATTTGTTGTTCAAGAAACGATTCACTAAATCGCTAACCACTGGCGGGAGAAACCGTATTTGTATACCGTAGAAATTAGCTATAAAGTACATATCACAACGCATAATCTTGCTTTATTCGATTTGGGCAATCCTAAATGGCGGAAAGAAGAGTGAAAGACATTGTTGTGTCACCAACTATTGCAACTTAATAACAATCTATCCATTAACTTATACACCTACTCCCACTATCTTAATTTCCACGAAAGTTAGCGCTTCTAGAGGGTATAGCTACAAAGACATATCCGCTTGTTACAACATACACATTTGTCAGTAGGATTAATCAGTCTGCATATTTTGTTGTGGAGCTCGCATCTTACTAATCTTGGCGAATTGATTTCTTCGCTATCACCCTTCATGTAAAAGACACTATTATATTCAGCATAATTTGAAAGGCAAGCTAAATTAGCGGTTTCAGCTAAAAATATTCCACAATAACACACGATGGGGACCATAAGAGAGAAAAGTACCTAGTATCTTTTTGAACGGATGTCATGAAATTAATAACAGTAGGAAGTCATGATTAAGATTATGATTGAAGAAAAGCTAAATTCACTAGGAATAGCTTTGCGGACACCTTCCAAGCCTGTGGGTTCTTATCTACCAGTAGTGAAAACTGGAAATCTTGTCTTTGTTTCTGGTCAGTTGCCCATAGACATTGGTTCAAAGACCTTAGAAATCAAGTTCAAAGGAAAGGTGGGCAAAGACCTTAGTGTAAGTGATGGCATGGAGGCAGCAAAACTCTGCACTATAAACGCACTTGCACATCTCAAAGACGCACTTCTTAACCTTGACCACATAAAGAGGTTCGTCAAATTATCAGGTTTTGTCAATTGTGATGCTTCTTTTACCAGCCATCCTGAAGTTATCAATGGTGCATCAGATTTTCTCGTGCAGCTCTTCGGTGAAAAAGGGAGACATAGCAGGGTGGCCGTTGGAATGAGTAGCCTCCCCTTCGACAGTGCGGTAGAAATAGATTTTATTGCAGAACACAACGAACACTAAGATATCGACAAGATAACGTCAACCAAAGGCGAGTTATTATTATTCTTAAGATGCAATAATGCTAACCTCTTAAGAAGCCTAAAAGTAACCCCGCAGTGAGGCTACCGGTTAGAGGTATACCAAAGCTAGTCATTGAGGTGGCTATATGATTGGTACCCGGAATGCCGCTATTTGCAAGAAGCTGTCCCGACGTTATATTTCCAAGCGCGGCGATAGTAGAGGTCTGGATCTTGTTCCAGTTTACGGATATTAACTTCTGGTATTCTAGAAACACGAACGCTACAAATACCAAGCCGACGAGTACTAATAGGATTCTTACAACCTTCTTAATAGCATACCCGATAAGAAAACCGCTTATGCCTCCGAGGCCTGCAGAGGTTGCAGTAGAGGTGAGAGAGCTAATATCGACTACCATATTGAAGCGATTCAATTGTTTGGCTTATACTAACTGTGGCTATTTTTAACATAATGATGTTATATACATTTTATTTGATACCTCACGCACAGTATCGATTGTGATCTTAAATCCTGTAGCAAATTATGTTATACACAGGAATCACATTTAAAAGGTATAACTATAATACGTTTACCTTAAATGAATACAAAGACGGCGGTCTATGCGGCCGGCGGGGGTTTAGCTGCTTTTGCAATAGTGGTATATGTTATTTTCGGCACTGGAATGTTTGGTGGAGTACAGACTGGATCGAACCAGAGCGTCTCAAATATGACACTGCCTATTACACTATCAATAAAGAATGTTGTTCCAACGCAAATCAATAATCGCACAGCGAGTATCGAAGTTGCTTTTGACGCACATAATCCAAATCAAGGAACAGCAATTTTAGAGGATATCCAATATAACATATCTGTGGACGGTAAACGTTTAGTTTCAGGTAGCATAGGAAATAGATTAGAGGGATTTTTAGCTTCTTCCGCAGATATATATCCTGTAATT
>JASHSN010000225.1 GCA_030038695.1 Nitrososphaeraceae archaeon | reverse complement strand
TGGTCTTCCCTTCTGAAAACAATTGAATAGCCTGAGTAATTTTCGATTTTGATTTAATATCATTATTCTCATCTGGTTGGCCTCCTCTCTCCCCTTCTGCTTTCGATTTTTCTTTGTTTAGTATAATCCCTATATCTCGAAAGGACATGTGCATAAGTTTAGCAATTTCTCTTGTCGACCTATTCTCCTTGTAAAGTCGGATTACATACTCTTCCTTTTCTTCCCTATTCATCTCTAGTGGCGAGGCCTACTATTACAATAGAGGAAGGTCCTAATAGCTTTTTTTACCTGTTTCCTACCCATTGTTATCGCTGCTGCTACCGTTATATTTCCCACTGGTACCGCTATGTTTCCTGCTGCTGCCACTCTGTTGCTTACTGTCTCCACCTGTTACCAGTTTGCTTACTATCGCTACCATCATGTTTTCACCTGCTTTCACCTGCTACCTCCTGTTACCAAAGGGATTAAACGATGCGAGGACTATGCGAGTTAACCCTGGTAGAGGGTGTGCGTTACGAGAGTATGGATTCCATGTGCCAACAAAAGAGGACAGATGTGTCAGTGCTGAATTCTACGAGAACCCGCGAATAACGGGGATTGAGACGTTCGAGCATGTCAGCCTCAAAAGGGAACGCTAGAATTCTTGGCTTCTCGGACAGGATCGATTTCAAGAAAGGTGACGTGTTTAGGTTCACATCCGCCAAAAAGTTCGACATCATCGTCTCTAACCTCGTGTTTCATAACTTTGGGAATATGCAATTTAAGGCCTGCTCCCGGAGGCCCTGCGCCATTCTTCGTCTGTCTTGGGTGTGATTGAACGAAACATGGACGCGTCTGAAGCCTTATATTGGTGTGCAGTATGCATACTGGTATGCAGACTGCAGCAGTAAAATACGAACGAATAACCATCACATTACCTAAGAATCTGATCGAGCAGTTAGATAGAACAAGAGGAGATGTCGCTAGAAGCACATATGTCAAACGGATGTTAGAAAGATACACCAGCCCCTTAGAAAGCACCAAAATAACTTTACCCGATAGATGGTTGGAGCAATATCTGAATGATATAATAGAGGATGTGGAAGAACCCATTATGGAAGGTGGACAAAATGGACAACTTATTCAAGATGATCTCCTCAACGACCATGACTTTGATATGGCAGAACGCTTACTGAATATCGTAGAGAATAGACGTGTAGTCATCTTAAGTGATGAGGAATTGAGATGGTTAGAGTATATCATGTTATATTGGCTTACTAGTATACTATACGATTTTGAATTGCTTAGAGATAAGAAAAAAAGAACCAACAAACAGGAGGAAAAATATCTAAGAGATAAATATACGTTAGAGGAAATGGCCAAGTATCTAGAGCTGATAGGAACCTCTAACCCGGAAGCTCTCAAACAAATTAAAGAGGCACTACAAAAATAGTATAGAAAAACCTCTACTAGACTTGACATTCTCTCCGACTCGGCTGACCCAGCATACAGTCAATCATTGCATGATGCAAACGCTGACCTATATAGCCTTGGACATGCTTAATGGTTCTTAGCCTTCCCTTTAGGTAGGTACAATTTTTGAAAGTATGATTTTTGAATGTATTTTTACCAACCCTGACGGGCTCGACTGAGGTGATCTAGAAAGTCTTTGCGAGCTCACCCCTGCCATATACTTTTCTTGAACCTTAATCATCTTCATCCCCCTTCTACTTTTTACTCCAACATGGCCCACCCACGGTCATCTATCACTAACTTCTCACACCATTCACGTTTTCACGAGGTCAAGATTGGCTTTATTTCATTTTTCCCAGTTGATGTCGATCCAAATCCTAAAAAGATTTGCATCTCGAATTCCATCTTTTCAGTCTCTGCTTCCCGTTGCAGGGTTTGTAATTGATTGTTTTTGACAAGGTCCAGTACGCTAATTATATCGTGTTTTTCCATTCCTAGGTCATTTACTATTTTGTGTATTACGAACCGGATACATCGAATGTTTTAAGCCCAGAGAGGGCTTGTTTGACCCTTGCATTTTCATACTCTATGCAGCAGGTGCAGTTCAAAGTGTTAAATGAAAAATTGTTATTTATTGCGATAGTAGGATATCGGCCCTTTACATCAAGCTCGTAGATCTTAGTCACTATGAAAAATCCCTCAGTATGCCAAACCAAAGAATAATCCATTTGTGCATAGGTAACAACTGATTTAGCCTAGCAGATCTCATCATATGATTCAATTATTGAGATCTTGCTGTCTATATTGAGTCCAGTAATTTCCAAAATACCGTTTAATTTACTCAACAAAATCCTCTTGTATTTCTCTAAGTTTAGATTTTCAGGTTTTATGGAATAAGTACTTTTCATTTCAGATAGTGTCTCATACCAGCATACTGTGTCCCCTTTCTGCGCTCCTGACATCTTCGCTAAAACCTTCATTCTATCGTTTTCATTTTTGTATTCCTCAGGTTCCTTCGATAGTTTTGTGATAAAGGCCAAATCCTTCTGATTAACTTTTCCTGATTCCAGTTCATGGAACGCTTGATCTATGAGCGGTCTGATAGCAAGTTGCAACAATAGTTCATCTTGCACCCGCAGGCCCGCTTGTTGAAAATACATCTAGTAGTGCTATTTTCTATGTTCTACGTACCGGCTGTCAGTGGAATGCTCTTCCAAGAACTCTTGGAGCTTCAAGTACAGTACATGATAGATTCCAAGAATGGAGGTCGGCTGGTGTATT
>JASHSN010000224.1 GCA_030038695.1 Nitrososphaeraceae archaeon | reverse complement strand
CTTGCGCCGACAAAGGGCTTTTCATAAAAAACGCACCCCCCATGGATGTGTGTAGCGGGATGTTAACCGCATGTCAGTAATTTATTCATCCATAGTAGTGCACTCTTTCCCACAAAATCTTGTTTCTGCTTCCTCCCCCAATCATAGGAGCCAAAATTATTCCGGTACTATACCACGGTATAAGCATTAGGGCAGCAACTTAAAAAAAAAGCTGCACGTTTGACACCTGTACGTTGCCTTTCCTTGTGTCAAAGCCATTTTTGCTCGGTCAGAAGTGAATATCACCAGCGATATTTGAAAAAATGACGATGGAGATGTCGATTTTCTTGTTCTTAAAATAAAGATCACTAGCGAAAATAACAGGCGTCCAAGCACTTTACAGAACCTCTGTATGATTGGACGGCAGGTTGGACGGCTCGTATATGGCATAAACGTAAAGGTTGAGGTGTATGTAAGAAATAAAGTAAAAATATCCTCTTATTATTAAATGGAACAATGAAAAAAAGATCTGATATGGTCTTTGTATATGTGTTTTGCATTATGGCATCTGTATTCTTGTCAACAACAAATACAATCTATAAAGTATTACCTCATACATACGCCCAAACAAATGCTGCCATGTTCAATGCTACTAGGCTGGCTACCGGTAATAACGGTACCACTAATGATACAGTCTCAAATACAATTTCCACTACCGCTAAAGAGCAATTGCAAATTAATAAAGTCAAATACTTTGATAACGTTTATGGCTACTTGGTATATCCATCTACCTCGGCAACTACTGTCAATTCTAGTACTGCTGCTACAACCAAGAAACTTCCAGCAGTAATAATGATTCATGAATACTGGGGTTTAAATGATAACATAAGAAGTATGGCTCGCACCCTTGCTAAGCAAGCCGGATATATTGTATTGGCAGTAGATTTGTTTAAAGGACAATCAACCAAAGATCCAAATCAGGCTAGACAACAAGTAAAATCAGTTAGAGACAACCCGCAAGAAGCTATTTCTAACCTGCAAGCAGCCGTAGAATATGTTAGTTCTCTTCCTTTCGTTAATAGTTCTAAAATAGCTTCCATTGGATGGTGTTTTGGCGGCGGACAGTCACTACAACTAGCTTTGCATAGTGAACAACACCCTCTTGCTGCTACTGTGTTATACTATGGAACTCCTTTGGTCACGGATAAGCAAGAACTTTCGAAGATAAAGTGGCCTGTTTTAGGAATATTTGGAGATCATGACCAAGCTAATCCATTACCACTGATAAATATATTCAAAGCAGGATTAGATAATGATGGTATCCCAAATGAAATTCTCATATACAAAGGGCTAGGACATGCATTCGCTAATCCCTCCGGGGCCAATTATGCTCCCGAACAAACTGCTGATGCTTGGCAAAAGACGGTGATATTCTTAAACAAATATTTAGATCATTGAAGAAAACCACAAATAAGCAGGATATTACGAATTCTTCGAATTGAAGACCATGGATTGAGATATCGTAGCTTCGTAAACTTGGCGTTTATGTAACTAAACTGATCCCGTTTGATATAATTATCTATCCAAACTAAATGATCAAGATCTATGAAGTGATCTGTTGAGCAATTGTCAATTGAAATAACTTTAACGCTCGCAATAGTCTGTTACAAGGATTGCGCCCTAACAAAATAAACGATGACTAAGTCACCACTAATTCTACGTTGTCCATATTTCTGATACTTTCAAATTGTACTCTTTCATTTCCATACTTGGTCATTGTACTAAGCATCTGCTCAACTTCTTCACCACCATCATTCTTTCGTACCATACTCCAGATTGAGACGGCCTTGCGATCTCCTGTATGTAAGAAGGCGTGCACGGGGCATACGAGGTCAATGGACATGCTATGATGACCACTGTAATAGAAGATTTCGATGACCCCCAGTAACTTCTCTGTTACATACTTGGTTAGATAGTTATTACTGACTTAGTAAGGCGCGACTACCACATTTATATAATATCAGTCTTGTATTAACTATGCCTTGGTAATAACCAATAACTATTCTGTTAAAATAGAAACCATTAGTCGCTCTGCATGGTTTACTCTGGGCCTGCTTAGCAGCACTCTTTTGGTTGTATTCTTTTCAGAGACTATGCTACTCCCTGCAATTCCGGAGATCATGAAGGACTTTAAAGTGCCCTACGCAGTAGCTGCTTGGATATTCAGTGGATACATGATTGTAGCTGCTGTCATGACTCCCATTGCGGGTAAGTTATCGGATGTTTATGGAAAAAAGAAAGTATTACTCACACTACTTGCCATCTATGTTGCTGGGACCGCAGCTGGCGGGTTTGCAAATACCATTTCGTTTCTGCTTGCGATAAGGATAGTTCAGGGGGTTGGTTTAGCAGCTGTTCCTGCAGCCTTTAGTCTTCTCAGGGATACCTTCCCTCAAGCTAGGCTCGCCGTCGCAGTGGGAGTATTCGGGTCTGCATACTCTGGCGGATCAGTTGTTGGCCTTTTAGCGGGTGCTAGCATTATTCACAACATTGGGTGGCATTCGACCTTCTTCTTTATAGATCCTATAGCGGCCTTTGTGGCGGTCATGATTTCCAAATTCGTTAAGGAGAACAAAGACCAGCAGCTATTACATTCAGTTGCTGATAAGTCTATAAAGAGATATAACCACAAACTACGAGTACCACCGGCTATCGATATAAAGGGAGCAATAGCCCTTTCATTCACGACGGCGGCGTTTATAATGGCGTTGACACTCGTGCAGACAGGCGGAATGGCACGAAATCTGGGGGAGGTTGCAGCAGCATTCATGGCATCAATAATATCGTTATCTGTCTTTGTAATTATAGAGAGAAAAACAGATTCGCCTTTGCTTGACTTCAGACTCCTTAGAGACAGGATCCTTCTACCGTCGTACCTTATACTTATGGCTGTTGGGATCACCATGTTCATGGCATATCCATCCATAGTACAACTGGTGAGAAGCCCAGTGCCACTAGGATTTGGAGGCAATGCAGTTGATGCTGCAAACGTTCAGCTACCTTTCATGATATTGTTCCTGATATTTTCAAGTATTACACCATTTATAATAAGTAAAATAGGAAACAAAAAGCCTATCATCATTGGCAGTTTGATCAGCCTAATTGGATCAATTGGACTATTGGTATCTCATTCGACAGAATTTGGGGTATCTGCAAACTTAGCTGTAATTGCAACAGGCCTATCTCTGGCAATCACTGCAACATGGAACATAGTCGTATCGGAATCCCCAAAGGAGTTCATTGGGATTTCCACAGCGGTAGCGGCTTTACTAATGTTTATCGGAATGGCAACGGGCCCATCTATCGCTGGGGTATATATGGAGAATTATAGCACCGTTGAGGGCATTCAAGGATCGTACCCTACTCTGGGATCTTATAACCTTGTATACCTTACATCAGGGCTACTATCAGGGATCTCATTAGGATTTGCGATGGCACTCAATAGAAGAGGAGTCATCATAACCGATCCAAAGGCAGAGCATAAGATCTATGGATGTGCAGGGGTTTCTGACAAAGTCATCAATGAGATCTTAAATGCTGAGCCAGTTCCGAAAGAAACACGAGCTGAGAAAACGTTCTGTGCTCAGGCAAGAGCTCAGCGAGTGCCATGCGCAAGTAACAGCTAACGGATTGGACATATGATAATGTATAATTTATCATATTTAAATGCAATATCGAAATCGAGTACTTATGGGGATGCTATTGCCTCCCTGAATGACAATGACGTATCTCTACTATTTGAGACATAAAGCATGCATTTCCTGAAAATTGTGACTATCACATATGTATGATACGAGTTAAATGATTCATTAAACAATAAGATGTTTTTCTTATTTAGCTTTTTTTGTATTCCTTTCCTTTTGCAGATGCTCAATAAACATTGTCGAAAACGCTCCCACTAGTCCACCGGAGAATAGCGTTATTACCTGGCCGTATGTGTTCCAAAAATCGATAAATGTCTCACTAAGAGCCTATGCGAAAAGTCCTGCTGCTCTGTAAGTAATACATGTACAAGCAAAATGTAACATAGCTACGTAGTTTTCTAGTTTTTTCTCCCATCGTATCAATAATCTTCTAAACCT
The DNA here is from genome assembly GCA_030038695.1 of Nitrososphaeraceae archaeon. Taxonomy (GTDB): domain Archaea; phylum Thermoproteota; class Nitrososphaeria; order Nitrososphaerales; family Nitrososphaeraceae; genus Nitrosopolaris. The sequence continues at coordinate 50 of JASHSN010000224.1, read as the reverse complement.
ATTCATCCAGGAGTGGGTTCTTTCAACAATCCAATGTCTAGCTCTGTATC
>JASHSN010000028.1 GCA_030038695.1 Nitrososphaeraceae archaeon | reverse complement strand
CAAACCAAGATAATAGAAGACCCAGATGAAATCGTAAAGGAAATCGGTCGTCAAGTAGCTAATTCGAATGAGATATGTGCATGTCTATCCTCTGGAGGAATGCAGTATAGCTACAACCATTTCTTTGAGATAAGGAAAAAATTATTGGAGAAGCAAAAGAAAGGAGAACACAAGGGCGTTAGATATATCAGCAATATTACCCAAGGTAATGAAAAATTCGTCAAGGCATTTCTAGACGCTGGTATCAGGATAAGGCATGTCAAAAATCTACCACCGATGAGTTTTGGAGTTTCCGATAAAGAAATAGCTGCTACAATAGAAAAGATGGAAGGAGGAAAAATGATTCAGAGCCTATTGCTCAGTAACGAGCCAGCATATATCGATCACTTCCGTTCTATATTTGAAGACCTATGGACTAAAGGGATAGACGCGGAGGATAGGATAAAAGAGATTGACGAAGGGACGGATCTGACCGATATAGAAATTATTCAAAATCCAAGAGAAGGGATAGAACTAGCTTGGGAATATGTAAAGAAGTCAAAATATGAGGTATTATCAATATTTGCAACGCCGAATGAATTCCGTCGTCAGGTCAATATGGGATTATTGCAGCTGTTAAAGGAAGCTACAGAAGAACGTCATGTTCAAGTCAGGATACTTATTCCTGGAGACAAACAGATCAAAGACACTATAGATCAAGCAGCAAAAGCATGTCCGCTTGTAGACTTTAGAGTTGCTGAAGAAAATATGCAGACGAGGATCACCATTATACTAATAGATAAAAAAGATTGTATGATTGTAGAATTAAGAGATGATACAAAGGATAGTTCATACTACGCGGCCGGATTAGCTACTTACTCCAATAGCAAATCAATCATTTCTTCATATGCTTCTATATTTGAAAGCCTCTGGAAGCAAAATGAACTATATGAACAATTGAAAATTCATGATAAGATGCAGCAAGAGTTTATTAATGTAGCGGCTCATGAACTACGTACCCCTATACAACCAATACTTGGATTAGCTGATATCCTTCGCTCAAAAGAAACAGATGGTGAAGAAGCAAGATACCTTGATGTCATAATTAGAAATGCAAAAAGACTTCAAAGACTTACTGAAGACATTTTAGACATCAGTAGAATAGAAAGCAAATCTTTAGACTTAAAAACAGAGTCATTCAATCTTAGTGAGATGATATTAAATGTAGTAGCGGACTTCAGCAACCAGGTTGCTAAAGAATACAAAGATACTAATCTGAAATTAGAGTTTATAGGCTCTAAAGAAGATATATTTATCGAGGCAGACAAGAACAGGATTAATCAGGTGATTTCAAATCTCCTAAGTAATGCTATTAAATTCACAGATGAAGGTACTGTGAGTATAACCGTAGTACCCAATACCAAGGAGATTGTTGTGAGTATAACCGATACTGGCCATGGCATAGATTCTGAAATATTACCTAGACTATTCACGAAATTTGCCACGAAATCTACAACAGGTACCGGACTTGGTCTCTTCATATCAAAAAGCATAATCGATGCTCATGGTGGTAAGATATGGGGTAAGAATAATTATCCTGAAGGTAAAGGAGCTACGTTTGGATTTAGTCTACCTCTCCATAATAAAAGATTTGAAATATAGCAGTATCAGTATTCTATAATGCATGTTATTAGACGCTTTCGTGTAACAGGCAACGCAACCTATGGGTCGGCAACAATACACGTAGGACCAGCACCGTTCCTAGATCTATCAAACACCACATGGACCATGTATAATGAAAGTAGTGGGTCAACTAGCACGATAAAAGACAGCACATACACTAGAACACTTCATGGCAACGATCTGACGGGTATATGGTCTTCAAATGTTATCACAACACAACATCCTCTGGAGTAACGATGTTTGGCAAGTTATTGAAATTGCCACACCTGAACAGAGCAGAATTGCTACTAGAAGTTTCTGGATGATCCACCTAAATAAAATGCATAGATCAAATCGTACAGTTGTCTTTCGTATCGCTTATAATCAATAATGTATCATATGGATATGAAATACAGAGACAGAAACGAAATCATTGCACAAATATTAGAAAGCGCTAATGGGGATCGAGTACGATTAACAAAAATAATGTATAATGTGTATCTTCCTTACTGATCAATCTGACTCACATCTTAATGGGAAGGCGAAAGACCAGCTTCAATTTGGCTCACATTCATCATTTTCCCAATGATATCCATTATATATCGCAAACCCGATTTGCAGTAGGTATATGACCACAGAGCGAAGTTTCTTTGTGGTCAAATGATTAAGATTCTGGATATGACACCGATTTGTAACAAATGCGGAAGACCTGCGTTTAATACCATTACCTGCGAGTTCGCAATCTTTTCCTTAGATGGCTCTCAAAATAAGAGAATAATAAAATTCTATTTATGTGATAGGCATATTTTTGAAGTGGAAGAATTTTGTAGAAAACAAGTAACTTCATGAGAACGTTAGTTTATTTTAGCGGTTGTGTCATGCTTCTTATACGACTCAAATACGTGTTTTCATCCATTGAAATTAGCTGCTATAAGATTCGTATCGATAATCGATAATCGATAAAACAATTAAGACTTAAAGAGGACGCAAGGCGTTTTCATATCTTTTATCAATGACGGTTTTAGTTGTCTATCAATACTTACATAACCATTAGTACCAAATTCTTTTGCTAAAGTGTTAGTTATGACTTTCGTACTATTGGCTTGGGAAATAGAAGGCGGCACTATATCCCTAATTGGAGCTGCTGATTACTAAATCTAATATGTTTTCATCGAGCAAGTAACGCTGAGGATATCAAGTATTAATCGCGATTTCGATCTCACTATCTAGTTATGCATATCTATTGTGAACGCACATGCTGCTTTCGTGGGAGAAGCAATGCCGCTACAAATTGCTTGATTATCAACAATAACTCTTGCTGGTTGGTTTACAAAATGAGACACAAAGCTCTGCGCTGTTGCATTTATCGCATTAATTAGTTCTGTTGCAGTAAGTCTTTTTGTCATATCAATACCTTGTGTCGTGTCTATTCTGCCATTAGCTAGTTGGTTTATGATTTTTGCATTCACATTTACAGGAATGGTGGTTTTAACACTACCCTTTGCTATAAATATTGCATTATCAATATCACTTAGAATCGCTTTCCTTATACCAGGGGCTTGTTACTTTATTACATTAAGGTTATTGCCCTGTATTGAATTTGTTGTATGAATGGTTATTATAGCATTATTATTACTGGTGGCACCAGAAACAGGAAACTGAGCAGAAGCTTTTGATTCAATAGTAATGTTGTGGGGACATAACGCTAACAATAGAATAATGATCAATGCTGATATCGTAATAATAAGATATTTAGTCATTCATACTGATGTTGTCTTTTTGATTTAAATAAACTATATTAGACAATACGATTAAACAAATATGTAAAGTGTACTTGATAAGAATATCTGGACCAAAAACCCATTTTAATAGAGAGATCTAATTCCCCTTATGATATTTTTACGATTTTCTCATTATTTAATCCTGTGTATTGTACTATATGAGCAATTCATGGTATATTGATTTGAAGAATTGAGAAAGTGTCGTTTCACAGACAGTAGTAAATGATGATGATGCTGTTTCATTTGAAGGAGTATTATCAGAAGAATAGTATTATCGCCAAAAGAAAGTTTAGTTCTCGACAGAATGCCTATATAATACTAGAATTTGCTGAATACAATTTAAGACAAGTAGACGATCGATTTCTGAACTAAAGATTAGAGCAGCTCAGACTGGAGTGGTTACCGCCGTCCCCACGACTCCAGCTTGACTATGTCTTGGCTGTTTGAGCAAAGCCGTAAAGATTGTCACTATGAAATATATTACGTTCTTCGACAAGATTGAGGAACTTCATAGTTATGTTAATTCGATTCCTAAATATTCTGGATATGACTTAAGGCTACCGTATTTCAATATATCAAATCACAGAATTCATTGATAACGTCCATGAAGCAACAAAACGCATGATCGAGGCATTAGACATTGTACAAGTTGGTATTGGTTGGGTAATACCCACACATTTCTCTTCAGGTCTGTTATCTAGGTAAAATTTCGTTACAAAATTACTTTTTCATAGCTGTCAGTTCTCTTCGAAATTACGGGTGATTTTCCAGTAACCGCTCGTTTTTGTGACTACATTAACCCTATTCGCCGGCAGCAATACATAGTTAATATACGTTAATCATATGATAGTACGATTCAAACATGGTCAGAAAAAACGAGGAGGTTTGGACGATACAAAAGTGAAATCTTTCTAAGGTTGCATATTCAAATTGTTCAAGCACTATCGATATACCCTGCTGCTATCAATAAAATATAATAACAAAACCGACCAGATCTCAAAGACATGTGGCTTCCCTTTTAAGACGGTCCCTAATATGTTCCAGGGCCGCCCCTTGGTTTGCCCTTGCCATCGCAATCTTAGATTACTCCAAGTTCCTTCGAACTATAGAGATACGTATTATCATGCGATGGCAACTCATCATTTCTTTAGACACAACAGGCCTTTACCCATTGTGCAGATTCTGAATGATGGATCGTTCCTCTATTTTGTCTGATCGGATGATAATAATATATCACAAGTCCAATATATTACTTTGGGATTAAATCAGTCAAGATAATATGAAAGGCCAGTACTAGCATAAGAGCGAATTTGTTATAACGCCAGGACATTTCCAGAACCTGTAGATGGGTTTCAGACTAATGGCGTGTAACAATCTTTTGATTCTAATTTCTTGGGAGAACTATTAGTAAAGTGGCTCATACATTTGCGGCTTCTTCTTATGCTGCTCTCACAATATTGAGGATGACAGTATCGAGGATTACTGTGACCGATGGTAGTTCACATATGTCTATCTATCATTGCATTCACGGTTTTGAGGTCTTCGCAGCCTATCAAATCATAAATTATAATCTGTCTTCTGAATGATTCAATATCAGTATGCGAATGAGTAGAAAATGGATGGCGACCAGCGGCTCCAACGATTCTACCATCTTTATCTATTCCATTCCTTTGTAGAGACAACAATGCCTGTCCCGCTTGATGTCCCTTTACATCTTTTCCGCATACAATTATGTGTCCTAACTCTGGATGTTTCAACGTAAATCGAACCAGTGTATCTATTCCTCTATTTTCTGACAGTAATCTTCCGACAATTAAAATTCTATTCATTATATACTCTTTTCTAGAAATAGACTGAAGTAGATGCATACTAGATAATGTGCAAATAGCTATATACTTTCCTTGACCTATATAATATCCATCTTTGATGGGGATAAGGACTTCGCATATCCTTCCAGCAACATCCTCTAACTTCTCTTTAAGTGTAGTATTAGTCAGTAGTCTATTAAGATAAGTTTTTGATTTATAAAACTTGATTGTTGCTCCTTGACAGCATCCTTTTTCCGTCCCAAGCCGCTACTAACAGGAATTCCAAGTGTGTGAAATAGTCCATGTAAATTAGTTACGTCGACGTTAGCGGCCCAATGTTGAATCTCTATGGCAGTATCATTTCCAAGTTTATCCCAATAAACTGGACCTTTTGTTACACTTATTATGTTGACCTCTTCATGAGAGGTTATGACGACTATAAATGTCATCAACTCTACGACATTGGATAATATGGACGCATGTACATTATAGTTGGAAAGCTTCAAATCACAATCTAGTATGAAAAGTTACAAAATCCATCTTTTGATGTTCTGCAAACATTATAATACTGATCCTGATAGTCTGGTTCGATTAAAAGCAGATCAGATAAAAAAAATGGTAGTGGAGTACATAGTACACCTGAAGAAGGTTGCTAAAAAGTATGTTAGTAAAGCAAAGCGTGGAGAAAATCTGTAAATTCTATTAAAACATATATGATGGGTATTCAATCTTTCCTCGACTTTCATGAAATAGCTCTACCATGGAAAAAGATTTCAAAGTTCTATCCATCAGATATTGCAAACAATTTAAGAGCATACACAAAAGAAGAGATTCTAAAAATAATAGCAGTAGCTGATCTAAGAGATCGTTGTATAATTTGCTCATGATATCTACAGGAATACGTGTAGGTGCTATAAAGTCACTAAAAATAAAACATCTAAAAAAACTAAAAGAAGAGATTGAAGGATGTACCCAAGGTAGAACAATTAGAATCATATCTTGCCGACAAAATCCTTGAACAAGAAGCTATAAAGAAGCAATTGGAGAAACTTAGAACTGACAAGGAAAAAGAAACTCAAATGACACAGCAAAAATATGAACAAGACATGAAAGCGATGCGTGAAGAAATGCAAAATAAATTTCAACAGATACTTGCAAAGATAGACACCGCAAGACTACGCTGATATGTACTATGAATAATACCTGAAAGAGTTAGATTACTACAAGAACGCAGGATACTACTGAGATTTAGTACGTAGATCATGCGGCTATCTGAACCTTGTGTAATAAATCGTATATAGCGGGTTCGGTCCACCTTTGTAAGATTTAACGCAATCGTTTTCTCTTATCATCTTTCATATTCTGATAATAGTTTTGCAATTCTAATAGAAGGTTGTTTGCTCTGTTCAAAAATTTTTGTGCATCCTTTCCACCCACTTGCTGCAGAGATTGACCCTTGAAATGCCACGTTTCAGGTAGATTAAGATGATTCTTCAGCGCTTTATCGTAGCACCTTATAACTTCTTGATACATTCCTAAATTATGATAGCATATACCTAGCCATAGCCATGAGAAGGCATGGAATGCACTTATGTTAAGTAACTCGCCATTCACCTTGCATCCAGAAGGATCTATCTCTAATTCTTTTTGAAGGCATTGTACAGCTTCACCATATCTACCCAATTCCATAAGAAAATAAGCCTTTATGAAGTATGCCATAATATTACGTGGATTTATCTCTAAAGCATGAGTTAAATTATCAATAGCACCTTGATAATTTTTCAGTTTCCAATAAGCAAGCGAAATAAAGGATGCGTGATTGCTTTGTTCAACATCAGATAAAGCTATTTGAGATATTGATTGTTGAAACACGGCATCAACAACATTTATTGGAACGTAATTTTGACCCGCAACACAATAAATTGCTACTACGGCTGAATACGTGATATCCTTTTCTCTTATGAGATATATAGCAATTAACGAATCCTTGAGAACTTGTTTTCTTTGTTCCGATAGTGTTCCACTTTTCACATTATAGAGAAATGAAAACAACTCCAGGTCCCATCGCGTATGCTTGGTCTTCCATAAACCATCAGAATTTCGATGCAATATCGACCCATCAAGGCGATGTGCGGCCTCCAGAACCCCGCATTTCTCGAGAAGCTTGTCTGTTATTTCTGTATTAGAAATATCAAATATCGAACATATTAACATAGTTTTCATTTCTTGTGGAGACACAAGATAACGATTAGACATCTCTTCGACATCTTGTTCAAGCCCCCGACTAAAGACAGAGAACTTGACCAGTATAGGATCTCCTTTTGTATCGTTGTAAATCTCTGTTATTTTGTGAGTTAGCTTTCCATCCACTGTCCCTGAGTATCGTTGGATGAACTCCCTTGTTTCTTCCTTATTAAAATATGGTAGCTGATAAATGAAGTTCGGATTTGCAGAGTTTTCTAATTGACTTTCTGATCTCTTCTTCTACTTTGTGAAGCCCACTTAACAACCAATCAATTTCTGGTTTTCTTGCTGTCATAATGATCTTCAACTTGTTTGCAAGCTGCGAATTTGACATTTTATCGATAAAATAAAATATTGAATATGTTTTTTCCTTATTGGCGTTATCGATCGCAACTAGAACTTTCTTATCCTTCCTAAGTATGTCTTCTATGAAATTTACTAGTCCATCTACGTTTATTATATCCCTCATCCCATAATTGTAGAGAACCTTATATCCAGCATCGAAGTAATCGCACATAAGTTCCATAAGAATAGTGCTTTTGGAACATCCAGGTTGTCCAACTATCAATAATTTGCCTTCATTTTCAAGCTTGCTTTTGATGTTAGCTATCACTGCTTCTCGCCTAAATTCCTTGTGTGCTTTTATCGATGTTAAATCAAATTCGAATCCTTTCTTCCAATTATCAAAATCTATTTCCGTACTCTTATGATATTCAAAATAGTCGGCGCGAAGCCAATTTAATCCCGCCTTGGCAATCCTTTTCAAAGTCTTTGTCATGATTGCCAGTCTGATCTGTGTGGGCCACATTTTTTGATAATTTTGGTTTGGGCCTCTTTTCTTCAGGGATGGTTGCGAGTAAATCTTCTACAATCCTTTCGCAGCTTTCTTTTCCTTTCTTCGTAAGCGCAACAAGATCAGTCAGTATGGTCTTG
>JASHSN010000223.1 GCA_030038695.1 Nitrososphaeraceae archaeon | reverse complement strand
CATCCTGTTCCCATCCGTATCCGTGCCGTATCGCCCATTCCACACCTTCTAAAAGAAGTTCATCCAAATCAGCCTTGGTTAATCTAACTTTTCCCTCACTTCCCACTCCTGATGGGATTGATCTAAAAAGTTCATTTACTAGATCTTTTAACCTGGGTCTTAGATCATTTTCAGACAAATTCGTTCTAATTAACCTTACTCCACAGTTTATGTCATATCCTACTCCGCCTGGGCTAATTACGCCTTCATGAAGGTCTGTAGCAGCGACTCCACCAACCGGGAACCCATATCCTTCGTGTCCATCTGGAAGCACTACGACTTGCCTCATCACCCCTGGCAATGTAGAGACATTTGCAGCCTGGTGAATAGTTCTATCAATCGTCATCTTCGAAATAAGATCCTCGTTAGCATAAATCGTAACAGGCACGTTCATATTCTTAGAGCTATCTATTTCTATTCGGTATTCAAATTCACTAATCTTGTTTACCTTGTGGTTACCGATTTTGGTCACCAACTCGCTCATAGTCGACTGTGGATTTGAGTTGCAGTCATTATAAGCCTTACTTCGATATTCGATTTTCAATTGAGTGTAACCAGGATGATGTACAACGTTGCAACTTGGTCAGGTACAAACTCAAGGGTGACAGTAAAGAATATTACGATAAAGGTATCTTTGTTGTCTTCGGCCGACAAATATATGGCAATTCTCCCTATTGATACAGGTCGCTACGGAAGTCCGGAGATCAAGCTAATCTTTGAAGAGAGAAGCCGATTACGATATCAACTGGATTTTGAAGGCGTGGTAGCAAACGCTCAGGCTCAAATAAACATCATTCCTGCAGATGTCGCGAGGGAAATCGTCAAAATAGTCAATTCTGGTAAGGTCACGTTAGAGCGGGTTCGTGAGTTGGAAGCAAATAGCGACCATGATACTGCTGCTGTCGTAGAAGCATTGAGTGAGAAGTGCTCACCAAAATCTAAACCATGGATTCATTACGGGCTCACAAGCAATGACATCATAGACACCACAATATCCATGCAAATGCGTGATGTATTTCATATTATTGAGCCTAAAATCTTGAACCTTGCTTCAATTTTGGCGAACCGCTCAGTCGAATTTCGAGCACAACCAGCAGTGGGGAGAACACACGGACAACATACAAGTATTATTTCATTCGGACTGAAATTTGCGGTTTGGGCTGCAGAGATGGCCACTCACATCGAAAGAATTGAAGAAGGAAAAAAGCGCTTTTTGCTTTGCAAGACACTGGGCGTGGTAGGGACAGGCTCATTAATGGGGAAGAGATCTTTACAGGTGCAAAAAATAGTAGCTAAGAATCTGAATTTGCATTCCGTGGATGCGGCTACCCAGGTAATTCCACGCGAAAGAATTGCAGAAATTCAATTTTTACTCTCGCTTGTTGGCTGCACTCTTGACAAGATTGCAAATGAAATTAGGAATTTACAGAGGACAGAATTGGGTGAAGTTGCAGAACGTTTTGTAAAGGGTCAAATGGGAAGCAGCGCAGTTCCTGTTAAACGCAATCCCATAAAAAGCGAAAAGGTTTCTTCACTTGCAAGGCTTCTCCGCTCTCTAGTTGACGTCGCTTTGGATAATATCCCACTATGGCACGAAAGAGATTTATCAAATTCAGCAAATGAGCGATTCACACTTCCTATGGGTGCAATTCTGTTAGATGAAATGCTCATTTCATCGATCAGTAGTATCGACAATCTAAAAGTAAACACGCATAGACTGACTTCAAATTTGGATATGACAAACGGTCAAATCTATTCAGAATTTGTTCTGGATGCGTTGGTCAAAAAGGGAATACCTAGAATGACAGCATATAGGGACGTCCAAAGGGTAGCATTTTCAGTAAAAAACGGGCAGCATTTTCGTGACGCGATAATGAAAGATTCACGTATAGCAAGGAATCTGTCGTCAGAAGATTTAATCTACATATTTGATCCAAAGAACCATCTTGGCGCCTCTTCACAAATCATTAATCATGTGGTAACTAAGGTAAGGATCACAAGAAAAAAATATCTTCACCATGAATCGAAACCGGTACTATGAATGGATATTTACGGGTCTCAATGTCTTTAAGGCTTTGAAATTCTTGTGGATTAATGAGCCATACTGCATAGCTTTCTTGGGCTTGGTAGCCGCTTCTCGAGGGACACCAATGATCAGGGCCACTTCCCTCAGAATATGTTTGCGAAGGAAATCATCACAGCCCTTGATCTTATCATCAATCGGAATCTTCATTGCGATCGAACTAAATTTTTCTGACAAAAAGGGATGCATAGTTTTTACCCCAAAATCAGTCGTTATCGATTTCACCTCCTGCATGAGGATGATTTCATTTTCGATCTTTTCGTGTATAAACTCCAAAATTCTAGCATCACCGAATTCATAAATCGATCTAAATCGATCGTAACCACAGAAAAGTTCATCACAACCATTAGCAGTCAAGATTAATCGTAAGGCATTTTGTTGTGCGAGAAGTCCAAGATAATAAAAGGCTAAGCAGTTTTCAATATGAGATATATTCCCACAACCTATTTTTTTCTCTACGTATTCATAATTGTTGTTGAAATCCTCCCGGTGTAGCTCTAAAAGCTTATGCTGTAAACCCAGTTTCGGAGCAATTACCTTCGAAAATTCAATATCTTGAGAACCAGGAAAGCCTACAGTAAGTAGTGTGACTTTATATCCTAGAACATTGCACAGCTGTGCTAGTAAGCTACTATCAATACCTCCTGAAAAGGCGACTGCTACAGAGGATTCCTCTTTGACAGTCTCTGTCAGGGCCTCAACCAACGCGTTTTTTAAGTCTACGACTAACAAATCGGTAACTCTAGCCGTCAATGAAGTTATAAAATTTTCATTAACACACGATACACGCAGGGACAATCTCGCATTATAATTTTAGTTTGCCAGTTGTGTATTCGATTATTCAACTGCTCGTACGAAAGCCACGGGAAATTTCGCGATAAACGCCATGCTAAGTTGATGTCTGAGATAGTAGGGTTAAATAAGATGCAATTGTATCAACGAATCCTTGCTAGATTTTGACCAGTATATCTTATTGTCCATTTATCCTTGTGCGGTGATTTTCGGTCTTGGATTTATTGCGAAGAGGGCCAAGATACGTGAATCGTTAAAATTTGTTTTTCAATCCTCAGCCAGTATTGTATTTTCAATAATCTATTTTGAAGTCGTACCGGATGGGGGCGCCGAAGGTCTAGCAATAGTATTATTAATCTTTGGTTTCCTTTTACTCTTCATGGCACGGAAGTCCATTATACACCCTGAACCAGAGGTACCCCGGGACAGGACTTCGTCAAGTAACGATACCTAGATTCGGTCACATATTCTAGGAAGGTTCAAAGCCTTGCTTAATGCAAAGATTTGCTGTTACTACAATATCTGATGACAAAAGCGATGCTTTATCTTATTGTAATGTATTCTTCACGATTCAAGAAGAAAGGTTTTAATTCACTCTGCTACGAGACAAAGTGTGTTCCTAAGTCGGCGAAGGATTATTCTTATCGGCGTAATTGCAGCGGTTGCAATAACCATAATTCTCCTGCCGTTAATCGTAACCGTTACTCTCCCAAGTAATTTAAATTCCGTAGACATAACCCTTTCTAAAGTAGACGTCATAAATATGACAGGTTCTAACCTGATCAACCTCGATCTATTTTTTAACATTCATAATCCAACCGGAACGACTTTGACAACTTCAGGTATCGATTACGATCTATTCGCAAATGGGACCCATTTAGGTCCCGGATCGTTATCATACGCAGATGTTCCAGTTACCGGAAGACCTCAGTTATTTCCTAACACTTCGGTAACACTACAGTCACCATTTCAATATGTTAATTCTCACCCTAATTCGCAGATCTTCAAATTTGTGCAAAATCCTGCAAAACTGAAGCATATCAAATGGAGACTCGATGGAGTATTATCATTGGAATCAGGATTCAGTTCCGCATCAAAGCAGTTTAACGCTACACTTTAGAAGGAAGGAAAGGCACATGAGATCAATAACAATATAAAGAAATAACGAATGACTTGTCCCGTTAAAACCATAAAAATGAAAATTTGATTATGAAGTGTCATACTCCGTTTTATGTATTATAGTTCTGTTTAACACAGTCATGTAAAATGAATTTGATTATGAATTATCCAATCCCGCATCTTTCCAGGATGTGCTGTTCGTTCTGTCGTTTTGAGCGAATCTATAATGAACCTATTTATCGGTTCGGACTCTATCTTTTTTCTTTTCTTTGTTTTCTACATATTCCTTCAAAGCATTCAACCTATAGTCATACATATCTTCAAAAAATTCTATCAATTCCATAGTTCGCTTTTTATTCACTGAATAATACCTATTTTTTCCTTTTTTGTTTTCTGTTATCAAATCTGCTTCTCTTAGGATGCGTAAGTGAGAAGAGAGAGCTGGCAAAGTAAAGCTAAAGTGTTCTGCTATTTCAGTAGGAACCATGTCTCTCTTCTTGAGCAAAAGCAGGATTTCTCTTCTGCTATCATCAGACAGTGCTTTCCATGGCGAACCCATGATATGTATATAATTAAGGAAATATTTAAATGTTTTAAACCTTTTTGATATTCCGAATATGTACTGAAAGTTGTTCTAGGTAGAATTGATTTTCGAAAATGAAAGGAGGTCGTATAAAATTTCCGAGAACTTAGACTAGATTTTTATGAAATTTATATTTAATTATGTAATTTAGCAATTACGAAAATTTGGGTGCTTGAATTATCTAATTATTACAGTCGAACTAATCATCCTTAGTATAATTGGTAGATAAGTGGCATAATTTGATGTTGGAACCGCGTAGGTAATAAAATATGCCTTGTTCCCAGCTAATGAAATTAGCTGCATTGCTTCCAATTCAAATCCTTGTGGTGCCATTGTTGTGTATATTAACTTGTGTGCTAAATTACCTGCAAGTGTAGTTGGGATAGATGAAATAAGATGTAGGATCTTTCCAGTTTGTCTCAGGTGATTAATCGTTGTGCTAACTAGGGCAGCTAGTGTTACGTTCCCAGAACTGACGTTCCCCACCAATATATTTAATGACCCTAATGGACTCCCGACTGGTGTCTTGAATGCAACAACTAGAACAGATGAGTTGTTACGAGACAAATCTAGCTTGAGCCAAGTAGGGGGATAATTCATCTTTATACCAAAAGCCAGATTCGAATACGTTTGGAAATTAGTACTTATTTTTGCCAATGTTGTCCTGTTCGCTGGCGTGTATTGATGCTCTGCTGATGAAGACTGAGTTATAGAACCAGGTAGTACCAATGATACTGTTACAAATAGTAGAGCAATTCCTGAAGTAACTGATATAATGTCAGCCCGAAGCATCACACTAAAGCTAACATGTCTCGTATATAAATATGGGAGGATATGGAATGGTTTTTTTCTTATGTAAGTGATGTGATGTACTTTATGTATCATAAATCATACATCATTTTGCATAGTCAGCTCCAATCTCTTATCTATAGTAAGGAACAGTCACCTTTTCTCCCGGTTTGCCTTCTCTTTGAGTCTTGATCTTCTTTACTCCCTCTTCAAAGTGACGCATCATTACATGAGCCTCTGAAGCATGTTTCGCCGCTTCCTCCGGTGTTGGATATTTGGCTAAATATTCGTGCAGCACTAGTGAAACAGCAGTATTTGCAACAGAACTTGTATCAGCCCCACTGAATCCGTCAGTAAGTTCAGCAACCTTGGATAATTCTACATCAGGGCCGATTGGTTTGTCCTTCGAATGAATCTCCAAAATTTTCTGTCTAGCTCCCTTATCAGGCATAGGTACGAACACAATCTTGTCGAACCTTCCTGGTCTGAGAAGTGCTGGATCGATCATGTCGGCCCTGTTTGTTGCAGCCAGAACTACTACTCCTGATAATGCCTGAATTCCGTCCAATTCTGTAAGTAATTGTGATACCACACGCTCCGTAACCATGCTGTCGCCCCCCATACCTCTTGTTGGAGCTATCGAATCAATCTCGTCAAAAAAAACCACACACGGTGCAGCTTGTCTTGCTCTCCTGAATATTTCTCTGATACCTCGTTCTGATTCTCCAACCCATTTGCTTAGCAATTCAGGTCCTCTGACACTGATAAAGTTGGCTTCAGATTCGGTGGCGACAGCCTTCGCGAGCAGGGTTTTTCCTGTTCCTGACGGTCCATGCATTAACAAGCCCTTTGGCATAGAATGTCCTAATTTTGTGTACAAGTCAGGATATCTCAACGGCCATTCTACTGCTTCTTGTAATTCACGCTTTACCTCCTCTAGACCACCTATCGCTGTCCATGGGATATCAGGCGATTCTAAGTAGACTTCTCTCATAGCTGATGGCATTACCTCCTTTACCGCGTTCTCAAAATCGTTCATCATGACTACGAGTTTGTTCAATACTTCTGGTGCAAGTTTCTCCTCTTCTAAATTAAGTTCGGGCAACAATCTTCTCAAACATTTCATAGCTGCCTCCTTGCACAAGTATTCAAGATCTGCGCCTACAAATCCATGGGTTACTGCTGCAACTCTATCTTGATCTACATCTGTATCAAGAGGCATATTACGCGTGTGAATTTGTAGTATCTCCAATCTACCACGTTTATCAGGGACCTTAATCTCAATTTCTCTGTCAAATCTACCAGGACGTCTTAGTGCAGGATCGATTGCATTGGGTCTGTTAGTGGCTGCAATTACGATGACCTTGCCTCTTGCCTCTAGGCCGTCCATTAATGATAGCAACTGCGAGACTACTCTTCTCTCGACCTCACCAGTTACTTCTTCTCTCTTTGGAGCAATAGAGTCAATTTCATCTATGAATATTATAGAAGGCGCCTTCTCCTTCGCTTCTTTAAAGATTTCTCTCAGACGTGCCTCAGATTCTCCATAGAATTTACTCATTATTTCAGGTCCTGAGATACTGATAAAGTGAGCATTACTTTCGTTCGCCACTGCCTTTGCCAAAAGAGTTTTGCCAGTTCCAGGAGGGCCGTATAATAGTACGCCTTTTGGAGCTTCGATGCCTAGTTTTTCAAAGATTTCTGGATGTCTTAACGGGAGTTCAATCATCTCTCTAACTTTTTGGATTTCTTCCTTTAGGCCTCCGATGTCTTCATATGTAACCTGTGGAACTCCTCGTAACGTTTCGCCTTTCTCTGCAATATGAAATACTGTCTTCTGTGTAACTAAAACCGCATCGGCAGCCGGTGTTACACCAATAACTTGGAAGGTAAGTCTGCCACCAAAGTAAGGAACCATCACATTATCTCCTTTGATAAGAGGTACACTTTCAAGAGCATCAGCAAGATATCGCTCGTCAATAGGAGGTATAGCCTCTAAAGGAGCAACTATAACTTTCTCAGCTGGAACTGCCTTGATTTTCCTTACAACTACTGTGTCTCCGATAGCCACTCCAGCATTATTCCTTACTAGACCATCAACTCGAATTATTCCCTTCCCTTCATCTGAAGGGTAAAGTGGTAAACATTTGGCAACCGTTCTACGTTTGCCTCTGATTTCAACAACATCACCAGTAGATGCGTTTAAAGAATCCATAGAATCATAGTCAATACGAGCTACTCCACGACCCACATCCCTAGTATATGCTTCTAGCACCTTTAGAGATAGAGTATTCTGGCTCACAATGACACCTAGGACTTACTCATCTTTATACCTTATTACGTTTCCCGCTAATTATTTATTTGATAAAAATAAGTAACAGCATTGATAAATGTACCGTGTTCCGTGATTTTAGCACAATCTTAAAATCACCTTATTTCATGTTTAACTCGATCAGCTTTGGGAAAAAGACCATTAGTGCGCAGAAGAGGGCGCGGCGGCAAGCAATTCAGAGCAATTACAGTCGGAAAAATATCTCCGGCCAAATATCCTAATTTTAAATTAGATGAACATCACACTGGCCTAGTTGTTGATATAGTACACGAACGTGGAAGAGATGCTCCACTTGCGAAAATTCATTTCGATAATGGTATCTATTCATATATACC
>JASHSN010000222.1 GCA_030038695.1 Nitrososphaeraceae archaeon | reverse complement strand
GGCCTTGGAATTACTTCTTGTTTTTATACTAGGTTTAATGTGGTTCTTAGATAGGTATCCACAATAGAATCTTAATCAGGTATGTATAATAGAAGGTTGGTTAACTAAGTGGTTTTATTTCTAGATTCTCAATAGACATTTTGGTTGAGACCTACGGACCAAGCCCTCGTTAAACGACTGCTTGCAGTTTATTAATTTATATTATTCTACAGGGAATACGATGTATTCACGTTGTGATTCCGACATTGGTTGCATGCGTCCCATTGTTCCCGGTACGAATGATATCATATGTTGGGCTGCTGTCGCAACGTGAATACTTTTCATATCAAACTAAATTGTAACGCTTGTACTGTTAAAGAACATTTGCAATTTATTGTACCTGCAGACGATTCATTACAGCGAATATCATTTCGATGTAGTGATGACAGTGCGGTATCTATAGTAAAATATCGTAAAAGTAATTATTTTTAATCAACATATATCTACCGTACTAGACACTTGCCGTTGAAGTAGGCCATGTACTTGTTAGATTTCGGATTCAGATATCCAAGATATCAGATATTGCTTTTCATGAGTTTGAGGTTGATAAAGTATAATCTTTAATATATTGCCGATTAATCGACTAGAACAATACACCATAAGCATTCTGGTAAAATGTGATATAGCATATTGTTTCATATAGAAGTGCTTGTCATTTTGGTGACGAGTGCCTGTTGCGTATCGTTCCGTCTCAGGCGCTTGTCACTCAAATGTGAAATCATGAACTTGATCATAAGATTTGACACGCTATATGTTCACTAAGCGTAATTGTATAGCATGCTTGATAGTTGTATTCTAATTAATAGCACTATGATCTTTCTAATGATTTTATTATGGGTCTAATATATCTGCAATTTCTCCTATATTTTTAGTATTTGATGTTAAGCACTCCAGATAAAGCATAGCATAGCTCATACAATTGAAACTTACAAAATGACAAGTATAAAGAACGAAAAGACAGCACTAGTTACAATTGCTGCAATCGCAACTGTGTTAGCAGTAAGCGTAATAGCTATAGGAAGCGTACACAATGCAAAAGCCGATAAAACCATAACCATACATGTCAACAACACAGGAATAAATGTACCAACAGACACAGATCAAAAGCAAGAGTGTCAAACTGCTGGTGGAAGCTCTGGTATCTCAGGCTCATGCCAAGCGACTTCGACGGACAGGATTAATCAAACCGGCGGCCAACTAACGAGGTAAATCACCTCTTTTTTTCCAGTCTCTTCATTATCGTGGCATATGCAGTGGGAATACTGCTGTTTATAATGATATACAGTTGCAAGCTCTTTATAATTATGAAATATGATAGAAATCAAAATTGGCTGTTTGCGGAAGTCATATCTCGCTCACGTCAGACCAGCAAATCGTGGTTGCTACCTTCTGTTTGTGGTTGACTTGGTCGACCATTCTTGCTAGTTCAACTAATTTCTGATTTGCCGGAACACGGTTAAATTCATCGAGCTCAGAATCAGACCTTACTACTATGCCTCTCTTTTTAGTAGCTGATCCAGCAGAATCAACTGAATTGATCTCAATAGTAATGGAAGCAAGGAAGCTCTACGATAACCCTCGTTGCAATGAATTCATAATAGTTAATTGTATTTGCCACATCAGTGATATATCATAAATATCTCGATTAACCCAAATGCAGAGAACACCAAATAAAGCAAACTATGTCCAAATTTTGGCAGATATAGATATCGTGCGAAGGGTGGGTAAACTTTCGGTGCACAAAGTGTTGAAGCACGCTAGAGAATGACTGCTGTTGATGGGGGAACTTTGCGCAGGTCGATAATGTGTAACTCTATATCACCCTATCAGATCTGATTCCCGGCAGACAAGAATTTACCATGATTAATTGAGCATTTCGGGTCTTGAACGTTTATGTATACATGCCTTGTGTTACTACTAGCCAATTTAGGGATGCTATTGACTTTAAAATCACAAGTTAGGCTCGACAATGGGGTGGAGATTCCACGCTTAGGTCTAGGTGTTTACCAGTCACCGTCTGGAAGAACGACAAAACGTGCCGTCAAATACGCATTGAATATAGGATACCGACACATCGACACCGCCAGTATATACGGGAACGAAGTAGACGTAGGCATGGCGATCAGGGAAAGTGGACTTAGTAGGGAAGAAGTCTTCGTCACTACTAAGGTCTGGAACAACGATCAAGGATATGACTCAACTCTGCGAGCGTGTGATAATAGCTTGCAACGGTTAGGGTTGAGCTACGTGGACTTATACCTTATTGACTGGCCAGTACAAGAGATGGGTCAAGACACCTGGAGGGCAATGATTCGTTTGTCCCAGGAGGGCAAAGCCAGGGCCATCGGTGTGAGCAATTACGAAATCCGGGATTTGAAAGAGCTCCTGCAGAACACGGACGTTAGACCTCTGGTAAACCAAGTAGAGTTCCATCCATTCCTATACCAACAAGATCTGTTACAGTTCTGCAAGAAGAATAAGATTCAGCTAGAAGCTTACAGCCCATTGACCAGGGCACAACGGCTTAACCATCAGATTCTTTTAGAGGTAGCAAAAAAATACAACAAATCCTCGGCTCAGGTCTTGATAAGATGGGGCTTACAGCACGGTTTAGTAGTAATTCCTAAATCTATACACGAGGAGAGAATTCGACAAAACAGCGAGGTGTTCGATTTCCACATTAAAATCGAAGATATGGCACTTCTCGATTCAATCAACGAGAATTTGCGCACTGTGTTTTTGAGTTGATTATGATGTGAGTAGTTCAACTAGACGTTTATATATAGCATGATAAATTTTCGATTATACAGATTAATACGTTGCCTTATCCTGTGACCGCGATCTTATTCGCTGCCATAATGAGCCCACAAGACCAATTTAAATGGAATGAGTGTAACACAATATTTCCGGAGAAACAAACCTTTCAATAACAAAATCAACATCCATATGCGATTGCGAAGATGATTAGCTGTATTATATAAATAAGTAGGTGACATTTTCAAAGACCCACACCTTCCCGCTGTATTATTTCTGGTATGGGATCTTCATCTGATATCAAATTCAGTAGTAGCGATAGTAAATCGATCAACATTATGGTACCTTGTCAATTTACGTGTGTACAAATATACAGCAGCTGAACAAATGTGAATTAGATGTGGGACTGCGATATTGAACTATACGGTTGGTTTAGAGAGTTCGACAACTATTTTAATGACGAACTTATAGATTTAGAAGTAGAAAAAGAATTAGAAGATGTATTCACAGAGAGAGTTTATGAGACAACAGAAGAAGTAATAGAGTTTACATCATTTTTATCTGCATATTCAATGACGATAGAAGTTGCCGATGAACCGCGTGTAGAGGAAGTTCGTAATGTTCGTAATGCTAGTGTTGGGAACAGTAGAAAAGGAAAAAGAGTCGCCGGATATGGACCACAAATAACGACTGGAAGAGAATCCTTAGCAGAGATTTATGTCTACGACAAAGAAGTCAAAGTCGTATTAGAAATGCCAGGTGTCGGTAAAGAACACATCAAGATAAAGGCATACCCTGATTACATAGAGATATCGAGTAATCATCATCATAGAAAATCTCAAGTTATTGAGATACCTCATGTGGCAGACATTAATAGAGCTAGATCTACATACAAAAATGGTATACTCGAAATAGTATTTAAGAAAAAAGAGAAATTGAATGGTAGCAATAATCGAAGGGAAATAAGGAAAGAATAATAAAGACATTCTAAATCCACTTTCATTTTTTATTCTTTTTAATTTCTAATAACTGGATACTGCATGAATCATTTTGGAAGAAAGTCGAAACGGCTCAGAGCTAGAAAGAGGTCATCATTACCGTTTCTTGCAGTAAAACCCTATAATCCTTAGCTATAGATAAATATTTGGTGAATTTATGTTAATCCGATGCTTGCAATGTACTTCTTATAGATTCTCTGCGCC
>JASHSN010000221.1 GCA_030038695.1 Nitrososphaeraceae archaeon | reverse complement strand
AATCAAAAAGCCTGTGTATTCTTAGAAGGAGAAAGAAGGCAGTATGCCAAACCAAACCCGTATGCGGTTGTGAAAGCCATGAAGAACATCGGCGCAAACACCGCGATTTATGCAGGGGACTCTTTCGAGGATCTGATAATGGTTAGAAGGGCAGAGGAAAAAAATCATTTCAGAATCGTGTTTTGTGGTGTTTATGGATGTAGTCCGAGACCTATGGAAACGATTAGACAGTTCAAGGAAAAAGGAGCAGAGGTCATAATTCATGATATTAATCAGCTACCAAAGATATTAAATAAAGTGTCGGTGTATGAATGATAGCGTTGATATCCTACGCAAGTACCACACAGAGAACTTCAAAGATCAAAAGGAACACTAATGAGACGAGAGTTACCGTAGACCTGAATCTTGATGGCACTGGTAAAACAGCGGTAAAAACAGGTCTTTCTTTCATCGATCACCTAATTGCGGCGATTGGTAAGCATAGTATGATTGACATTACTTTGACAGCCATTTCCATTGATGGGATATTACACCATCTAGTCGAAGACGTATCAATTGCACTTTCTCAGTCTATCGACACAGCACTTGCTGACAGATCAGGAATTATTCGATTTGGTTATGCAGTTGTTCCAATGGATGAATCATTAGCGCATGTAGCAATAGACCTCATCAAGCGTCAATTTTACAATATGCAATTGAACCTGACAGAAGGAGCTATCGAAGGCATTCCATGTGAAGACCTTGAACATTTTGTGAGATCTATAATTCAGAATTTGAATGCGTGCACCCATATTATGGTACAGTACGGAAATAACGATCATCATAAGATTGAGTCAGCAATTAAAGCATTTGCACTTGCATTTAGAATGGCCGCAGATATCGATGAAAGACGAGGAGATGGAGTACCAAGTACGAAAGGTGTCATGTAATGCCACCTAATAACATTGCAATATTTGATTATGGAGCAGGCAATCTATTTAGCTTAAGGTCTGCTTTGGAAAGGAATGGTGCCCATAAAGCAACGATAATACGGCATATCGAAGGAATAAAAAAGTTTAGCGGGTTAGTTCTTCCTGGGGTAGGGAACTTTGACCCTGCTATGAGAACTTTAGGACCTCATAAAGAATTATTGACTCAAGCTATTTATGATGCGAGTGATAGGGGCTTGCCTATGCTCGGCATTTGTTTAGGCATGGAAATGTTATTCGAGAAAAGTGAAGAAGGAATTTTAGATGGACTCAAAATTTTTGAGGGGGAGGTACTATTATTAGCTAGAACACGAGTTAAAATTCCTCATATAGGTTGGAACAATTTATGCCTAACGGGCAGACATAGCAATCTCCTGCTAGGCGTAAAAGATGGTTCATGGGTATACTTCGTACATTCATACTATGTAAAGCCCAAAGACAGAGGTTTAATCGCCGCGAACTCTCGTTATGGCACCAGGTTTCCAGCTGTAGTCGAAAGAGGCAATCTCTATGGAACTCAATTTCATCCAGAAAAATCTGGTTCAGTTGGGGCGGTTATACTTAGGAACTTTCTAAAAGTGTGTGCTCAGACATGTATGTAATACCAGCAGTAGACATCATGGATGGAAATGTTGTTAGACTTGTGAAGGGCAATCCTGCACATAAAGTGGTTTACGGTGATGATCCCGTCGAAACTGCAAAAAGATGGGAAAATGCTGGTGCGGATTTGTTGCATGTGGTAGACCTAGACGCAACATTAAGGACTGGCCGAAAAAATTCCGAATATATTTCAAAGATAATAGATGCAGTAAAAATTCCTGTAGAAGTAGGTGGCGGCATTCGATCAATTCCTGCGGTAAATGAGATGTTCCAAAAAAATGCAGCTAAAGTAGTGCTCGGAACAATGGCATACAAGAATCCCGAATCGATAAGAAAGCTTGCCAAGAAGAACCAAAACAAAATAATAGTTTCACTTGATCAGAATAATGGCAATATCACGATTGATGGTTGGAGGGAGACCACAGGGTCCAGCGTCATCGATTCTATGGCTCTCTTCATGGACATGGGCGTAAGGGAATTTCTGTTAACAAGCGTTGATCGAGATGGAACGATGAATGGACCCGATATTACAATGCTATCTTCTGCAGTTAGGTCCACCAGTGCAAACATAATTGCAAGCGGTGGAATTTCAAGTGTAGAAGATGCCATTAAAGTCAGGAATGTGGGATGTAGCGCGGTTATCCTTGGCAAGGCACTCTACGAAGGCAAACTCAGTGTAGAAAAAGTCAAGGCGATATCATGATGCTAGCGAAGAGGATTATTCCTTGTTTGGACGTCGATGATGGGAGGGTAGTTAAAGGAATGCATTTCGGCAGAATAAGAGATGCGGGCGATCCTGTCGAATTTGCTCGGAGCTATAAATTACAAGGGGCAGATGAACTTATTTTTCTTGACATTACTGCATCGCAACAGAAGAGAAAAACAATGAAAAGCATCGTTCGAAATGTTGCAAAGGTCACAGATATTCCATTTACTGTAGGCGGAGGTATTCGAAAGTTAGAGGATGCACGAGATATTTTACTTAGCGGTGCTGATAAGGTGTCAATCAATACCGCAGCCGTTAAGAATCCTGAATTAATTACAGATTTGATGTCAATCTTTGGAAAGCAATGTGTAGTAGTTGCCATCGATGCTAAGCGAAAATTTGGTGAAGACGGTACATACCTATTCAAGAATGGAGGAAAAAAAAAATATTGGTTTGAGGTTAGAATTTATGGTGGGAAAGTAGAGACAGGGATCGATGCAATCGAATGGGCTAGAAAGGTGGAATCGTTAGGTGCGGGTGAGGTATTGCTGACTAGTATTGATGCAGACGGAACAGAGAATGGATATGACATTGATTTGACGAAACGCATTTGTAATGCGATCCGTATTCCTGTGATTGCCTCTGGAGGATGTGGAGGGGCTAGACATATGCTAGAAGTGTTTAGAAAAACTGATGTTGATGCGGCATTGGCAGCATCTATATTTCATTATCAGAAATCTACTGTGGATAAAGTCAAAAATTATTTGAAGAAAAAGGGAATTTCGATTAGGGCATAATTGTAAATTGAATGAATAATGATTGCAGCGATGTATTACAGTGTGAACATAGTATAACGTATTCCGGGCAAAAGTCTCAATTTTCTCAGGAATAATTTTGACCATAGACATCACTGCTGCTATAGGTAAAACTTTATACGACAAAATAAAGCATATAGGCCATGTCTAGCCCACCAGAAAATGCAAAAAACTCCACTGTAAATACATCAGGCGTTAATCCTGAAAAGACGGCAGAAGCTATAAAGAATATAGCGAAGAGTATCCGTGAGGCATCAATAAAGATGAGAGACACAGTAAAAACTCTCCGCGAAAGCGGGGCTATTGAGGAGATCACTCAAGCGATTTACGAAGCTACTGTAGCAGCTCGTGAGACTGCAAAGGAACTTAATAATGTTGCAAAAGAACTTACAGATCGGGGTATTATTAGAGATACTGCTGCGGCTGTAGAACAAACAAGCATGGCTGCGCGTGAGACTGTTGAGATAGTAAGGGATACAGCACGGCAGACAGTAGAGGTAGTTCCCCAAACGAGAGAGGCAGTAAACGACGCTGCGAATAAATTAAAATCAAAACCAAGACAAGCTGGATAGTCTTTTACATAATGCAGGCAAGTCAGGCGTGCGCATCGAGAGAATGGCGCCTACTACCAGATTAACGCGTAGCGAGATATTATCATAATATTTTTATAGAAGTGTGAAATTGAGCCGTTGAGATTTTCGCTGATAGGAGGAGTGAATGGCCTTCATTAGTCCCACGCTCATGAGAGTGTTCTAATACTAGTTGCGAATATTGTAGTTGATTACAATTCTAGCAGAGTGCTTTGGGTAGATTCTACATTTTTACCGTCAGGCAAATCTAGGAGCTTCCTCACTTTGATTGCCCTTGCAGAGCCAAAACCCTGAATTCGGGCAAGCTCCGCTGCTGACGCTGTTAGCGCCCGTCGAGGAGTTATAAAACTTTTCAACATCCTCACCGCAAGTTTGTCGCCTACTCCAGGGAGCGATGAAAGTATTGATAACTGTTGTATCTGAACCGGATTAGACTTCTTTATGCGCTTTAAAAGGGGACCATTATTCTTTCCTTCTTCTAATGTCTTATTAAGCATTGTTACAAGTAATTGCGACGTGTATTCGGCATAAGGTGCATTTATCATTGGGATTCTAAAATCCAGTGCAACCCTTGCTAAAGTCTCGTTTATCAAATAAATGCTATCGTTAGGGAAGGTGTCTTCGGATGAGGAGCTTTCGTCGACGAGATTTAGAATATTCCCTTCTATTATTATCAAGGGTTTAGCATAATGCTGAATAAGATCCGAGCATTGAACGAGTAATCTGCCATCATATATTGAATTTAGAAGATCACGTATCGTTTTTCTTTCTATTGCAGTTTCCGTAGATATAACATAGTCACCCACCTTAAGATGGGCAAAATCCGTTACTGCGCCTGCTTGCCGCAGCAGACCTGGAATCCTACTGCTTCTTTCTCTTTCATCAACTACAATTCTAACCGGCACAGTCCTTCCAAACCTTCTCTGTCATTTAATTTATTACGGACTGCGTGCTCTCGAATTGGATTCAGCGGTACCTGATGCTCCTCGTATCATTTGATTGATTTTGTTTTCGACTTCTTTAAGGTTGTCCTTCACCCGTGTTTCCTGTTTTGTTAGAACCATCACTCTAGTATTTGATAATTCTTTTTTCTCCCCGAGTTCCCGTACGAGATCTTCCTTTTGTGACTTTATTAGTATAGGACCTGCACTTTTGTATACTGGATCTTGTGCCCCTATCTTTTTTAACTCTTCTAATGCTCTATCCGTTTCAACAATTTCTATTTCTA
>JASHSN010000220.1 GCA_030038695.1 Nitrososphaeraceae archaeon | reverse complement strand
ACTTTCTCTATCACGCATCTTGTGGTATCTTACTTCAAGGAGAAATCTAGTCGCTGTAGAAATCATTTCTACCATACTGTCTCTAATTTTTGCTTCGATTCCGTCAAATTCGAATAGTTGTAGATTTTCCAAGGTAACTGCTATTTTTTGATATGTGTCAAAGGGTATAGATTGCAAGGTCGATATCTGGACTTCCTTTAGCAGCATGCTAGCAATTTCAGCGATATTTATCGAATCATTATCAATACCTACGTTTGGATTCATATGCTGCACTCAGCTATGGCCTTTTTCATACTAACTCCATATTAAACAAGCGTTGAATCAAACCTATGTTGTCGATGAACCTCATAGCTTGTCATCTCTGCTGGTTCAATGGACTTATACCAGCAGGGATGTACGACTGCACTCCGAACGTCACCTATACACAATTTTCGAAAAGCTCTCCTTACTCGTCTAGATTCATTTTGAGCTTCGTAATTAAGGTAGAATCTGATGTCGTCTTACTCTGGTACAGATTCACATACTATCCTCCCGTTTTCAATCCTCACGAAAAGGAATCTATTGTCCTTGAAAACTAGAGTAAGTTCATTATCGCCAATTTCTACGTCTAAAAGCTCCTGACCTTTTACACCGTCGAACTTCGCCATGGTTGTATCCTAATTTGTCCTATTTATTAGTCTAAGACTTCAAGGGATTTGATGCAAGCACCAATATATTTTATTAATATGCTAAAAGAAATATGATCTATTTTTTAGACTATATTAGTAGAT
The DNA here is from genome assembly GCA_030038695.1 of Nitrososphaeraceae archaeon. Lineage (GTDB taxonomy): Archaea > Thermoproteota > Nitrososphaeria > Nitrososphaerales > Nitrososphaeraceae > Nitrosopolaris. The sequence goes on along the minus strand of JASHSN010000220.1, from coordinate 5,850 downwards.
TCAGAGCCTGCTAAGAGCCCTTAGAAATAAGTATTATACAGTAATTAAGTTAATTTGGTACCCTTGTCCTTCAAAGTGCGCGAAGCACGATGTTTTGATGAGTAATGGAGATTACCAAATTCGACAACCGAATTATATAGAAGATTAATTAGTCAATATTGCTGAAATAATTTCTGGTCAATCTATTATTTCGTAGGCTTCTCATTACTCCTTGTTCTCTCTCTTCTATGCTTTCTATTATTATTGTTGTTTTTCTTCCCATCCATCGCCAGATATCTCTGTACAATGTCTACGTCCTTATCTCCTCTTCCTGATAAAGTTACAACAATATTTTCATTTCTGTCCATTTCTTTTGCCAATTCGATAGCATATGATATTGCATGCGAAGGTTCAAGTGCCGGTATTATGCCTTCAAGCTTAGATAAGAGCAGAAATGCCCCAACAGCATCGTCATCGACGCAGCTAATATATTTTACTCTTTTGATATCCTTTAATAATGCGTGTTCGGGTCCGACGCCAGGATAATCCAATCCTGCAGAAATGCTATGTGTATCAGATACTTGTCCAAATCGGTCTTGCAACAGATATGTAAACATCCCATGTATAATTCCCTGTGAACCAGCTGCCAATGTTGCAGAATGTTCCCCGGAATTAATCCCCTTACCTCCTGCTTCTACGCCGTATAACGAAACATTATCATCGTCTACGAACGGGTAGAATGTTCCGATTGCATTACTGCCGCCACCCACGCACGCAACAATTGAATTCGGATGCTCATTTCGATTAGATAGCTGCCTCATTTGTATTTTAATTTCTTGCCCTATGACACTTTGGAAGTCTCTAACTATGACAGGATAAGGGTGTGGTCCCACCGCCGATCCTATTAGATAATAGGTGTTCTGAACGTTGGTAATCCAGTCACGTAGTGCCTCGTTGATTGAATCTTTAAGGGTGCGACTTCCAGACTGCACAGCATGAATTGTTGCGCCCAATAATCGCATACGAACTAAATTGGGCTTCTGCCTTTTCATGTCTTTTGAACCCATATATATCTCTGCATCCAGTCCTAGAACTGCAGCTGCAATGGCGGTTCCTACTCCGTGTTGACCAGCACCTGTTTCTGCAATAACCCTCCTTTTGCCGATTTGTTTAGCCAATAGTCCTTGACCTAGCGTATTATTGATTTTATGGGCACCGCCGTGAAGGAGGTCTTCTCTCTTAAGATAGATCCTCGCACCCCCTATGTATTCGGTAAGATTCTTGGCAAAATAGAGTGGAGTCGGCCGACCAGCATAATTTTCTAGATAATATCGGAGTTCCTTTCGAAAATGTATATCGTTTTTGTATCGATCGTAAGCTCTTTCAAGCTCCTCTAATGCCGGAATAAGCGTCTCGGGAACGTATCTTCCGCCATAGTCGCCAAATCTAGAATTAATGGGATAATTGCTTAACATGTTCAGCTGAAACTTACGTCTTCGAAGTATTAAGATGTTCGGGGTTTGATATCACAGATAAATGCTAACACCAAAAGTATGTACATCGGAATGCAATAAAAATGACAAGAATTATTCTCAAAGAGAAAGATATAGTTCTGAAACTTTCGTCGCTATATCGCTAGATTGCATTATGCTTGTTCCTATCAGGAATGCGTCAGCTCCTGCCTTTTTTAATTGTTGAATTTCTTCAGCTTTGCTTATACCGCTTTCACTTATAATGATCTCTCGCTTCTTATCGATTTTCTCCAGGAGTTTCGTGGTAGTAGCAATATCCACATTCAGGTCTTTCAGATCTCTATTATTGATACCAATTAGATTCTGTCTTGTACCTTCTAACGATTCTAATATTTCTCTAAATTCGCAATCATTATGCACCTCGAAAATAACCTGTAATCCTTTTTTATTTGCGTAATCAACAAATTTCTCTATGCTTCCTTCAGTTAGGTTGTTGTCGAATATTGATTTAATTAACAATATACAATCCGCACCCATCCGTTTAGCGGAATCGATTTGAACCTCACTCACGATTATGTCTTTCATAAGAAGTGGAACAGCAACTATCTTGCGGATCATGCCTAAGTATTCCGGGGATCCATTGAATAAATAAGGCTGGGTTAATATCGATAATCCAATCGCTCCTGAACTCACCATGTTGGTAGCTATGTCGATAAGGGTTGTGTTATTATTGCTGGAACTAACGATCTTTCCTTTAGAAGGGGATGCAAATTTTATCTCAGTTATTAGTGGAGCATGTGGACAAGAGAGAATAGATTTCCTAAAATTTATAGACTCATGCCCGCGATAATCATATTTTGTATTACCATAAACACCTTCCTCTATAGCTTTATAGGAATTTTCAGCTAAATTATTCAAGTAGTTTTGATGATTCAGGAATCTCCTCATATACCAAATTATAATATTCATCGCTAGCTGACTTCATATTAACATTACACTGCCGAGCACAATCACTCGGTACTTAAGATCCAGCGTAAGAAGGAGTTGAAATGTACATAACCACGTTTAGCGCATATGCTCAAAAAGCCAAAGGGCATAAACGCATTGATAGTATATATCTTGATTAGATCTATATTCTTAACAGTAATGGAGTTCAGCAGCCCAATATTTCGCGACAGATCAAAATTATCTCCACGATACGTGCCAGCTGAACTCCCACACAGAGAAAAACAGGTCGAAGAAATTCGATATGCTCTTAAAGGGTCTTATTTTAAACCTGACGAATTTCCCTTAACCGTATTGCAAATTATCGGTTCCGCGGGGATAGGGAAGACGTCTACCGTCCTCAAATCCTCAAAATTATTGGAGGATGAATTTGCGAATAACAGGCTAAAGCTGGTAACCGCCTACGTGAACCTAAAGTTGCATGGTGGCAACAAATACGCAATTTACAGGCTCTTATTGGAAAGAGTAGCACCGGAGTTACCCGCTCAGGGTATGAGTGCTGAAGAAATGTTAAGGTACTTATTGCGTCACTTACGTGACAAGAAGATATATGTAATTATCATTTTGGATGAGATTGATTATCTTATCAAAATAAGTAAGGATAGTGGAGGAATAATTTACGATCTCACTCGGCTTAACGAATTTGACCCTGATAAACCTTGCAATGTGAAGGGTGTTATATTTATTGCAAGAAGCACGGATTTCTATAGTAGGCTTGATCCCGCAGAATTGAGCACGCTGGGTAGAGTTCCAATGAAATTTACCACATACTCTATCAACCAGGTGAGTGACATATTAGTCAGCAGATGTTCTGAAGCATTTAATGCAATCGCTATAGGGTCTGATATCATAGACGAGGTATCAAAGTTTACTACTTCTCCTTCTGTCAACGGAGATATAAGGTACGCACTAGACCTTTTACTATACGCAGGAAACCTTGCAGAATCTGGAGGAACAGGCAGAGTACTTGCGGATCAAGTTCGGAAGGTTCATGGCCAAATTCATCCCTCTATATCTAGCCTAGATGTAGAAGAGCTATCGAGGAATCAAATACTCACACTAATTGCCATAATAAGAGCACTTAAAACAAAAAGAAGACAATATGTCGATCTAAAAGAAATTCGTCTCCATGCCTCCTTACTTGCTGAAGAATTTAAGATAAAGAAGTTGGATGTCGAAGATCATCTTGATGATCTGAACATCAAAAATATCATTGAAATGAGATCATTAAAAGAAATTGGAATACATTCAATATCTCTAAATGAGCTTGAACCTTTGTTGCAAGGACAGATCGAACGTAGGAACGGTCACAAGAGTACTAGAGGAGGCAGTGGTGAAAATGGGAACTGAATAGAGTTAATAGCAAGGATATAATAGAGATCGGCCTCGGCAGCATAGGAAAGATAAAAATAATAAAAGCCTTATCAGAGGACCATAAAATGGCAACCATTTATGCGCTCCATAAGAAAACAAACTTGAAAAGAGAGGATATCAAACGCAATCTAACCGACCTCATTAAAATAGGTTGGGTACGGGAAACCAGGCTTGTAAATGCAATGTATAGCGCAAATAGGGAAAACGAATACGTCAACCATTTGACATCATTTTTTAGAGCCGTTGGATATATTGGTCAGCCTGAAATGTAAAATAATGCCAAATACTATAATTGCTTTTCTTGATGCATGAGAACGTCGACTCTATCTCCGTATCGAAAACAGAAAAAACCGATATCCACTGTAAACCACTAAAGACATGACTGTCAAGTTTATCATCCTTAAAATCAATAGGGCCCAATCATCCTTAAAGAAAGATTAAAAAGCTCAACCTGCAAAATCTAATGTGCAGGCAAGAAAACGTAATGATAGCAGTAGGATTAGTAGTAGGCAAGTAGAGAAGAGCAATCTAAAACGTAAGTTTATCTTTCTTACCGGCGGTGTGATGTCAGGCCTTGGCAAAGGCATCGTAACTTCATCGACTGCAAAATTATTGCAGCTAGCGGGCTTGAAAGTTTCTTGCTTGAAGATAGATCCTTATCTCAATTATGATGCAGGGACAATGAATCCGATTGCACATGGTGAAGTTTTTGTCACGGACGATGGTGGAGAATGCGATATGGACGTAGGCAATTATGAACGCTTTCTCGATCTCGCAATGACAAAGCAACATAGCCTCACAACAGGAAGGGTATATTCAGACGTAATTCATGCTGAAAGAGAAGGAAAATACCTTGGCCAATGCGTTCAAATCATTCCGCATGTTACCGAGGCCATAAAAAGCCAATTACGAAAAATTGGTGTGGAGGAGGATTTGGATGTGACAGTGGTGGAGTGCGGAGGCACTGTAGGCGATATAGAAAGTCTCCCTTTTCTCGAGGCGCTTCGGCAAATGGAATTAGAAGATGGTAAGCATAATACCTTATTCATACATGTGACGCTTGCACCAGTCTTGGATGTTGTAGGTGAACAAAAAACTAAGCCGACTCAGCATAGCGTACAAGAGCTGAGGAGAATTGGGATCCAACCTGATATTCTGGCAGTTAGATGCAAGACTCCCATAACCTCTGACGCTAGACGCAAAATATCACTTTTTGCTAGCATAGATGAGGATTGCGTCATTTCCTGTCATGATGCTCCTTCAATCTACAAAGTTCCAGAGGTTTTGGCTAGCCAAGGCATGATTAAAGTAATTGCTAAAAAATTGTTATTAAGGAATTGTTCTCCCAAATGGGGAGAATGGAATTCGATTGCGAGATCGTTTTATGCCTACAAGGGTTCAGTGAAGATTGCTGTTGTCGGGAAATATACCACACTACCTGACAGCTACGTTAGCGTCTACCATGCTCTATTACACGCTGCCGCGCACCTAGGAAAAAAAGTCGACATAGAGTGGATTGAATCAGAAAAATTTGAAGACAGTCAAACTAATCATCACTACCATGAAGGTGCAACCAGCTACGATTACCAATATACCGGGATCACCGATAAGAACAATCTGTCTTATCTTAAACAATTTAATGGTATATTGATTCCTGGTGGATTCGGGAAGAGAGGTAGCGAGGGTATAATCAAAGCCGCAAATTTTGCTCGCGTACAGAATATTCCGTATCTCGGGATTTGTTTTGGATTTCAGCTGGCCATAGTAGAGTTTGGAAGATACGCCTGCGGTCTGGAAACAGCAAATTCTTCTGAACTTGATCCCAACGCAAAAGACCCTATTATTGAGCTCTTGCCTGAACAGAAAACAGTTCACAACACAGGCGGATCTATGCGACTTGGCAGTCATGAAATAACCATACTTTCGAATACAAATGCTGAAAGGATATATGAAACCAATACAATATTCAGGAGACATAGGCATAGATATGAATTTAATCAGAATTACCGCAAGTTATTGG
>JASHSN010000219.1 GCA_030038695.1 Nitrososphaeraceae archaeon | reverse complement strand
TGCATGATCAGAATTGATGCTAAGTTCCAGCGCGCTGACTTTGTGTGATGCTTGCGAAGATAACAAAAATAGATTCATCAGACCTTATATTTTATGCTAAATGCTACGAAGACATACTCCTTAGCTCATAAGCCGGAACTAGAAATCACGAGCGTACGCACTATGTTCTTGTTGTGGTTATGTGCCAGTTACCACTGCGATTTGGGCAGTGTAGGATGATAAGCCGCTCTGACATGGCTGAAAAGAAAGCCGCGTTATCAAGATTGAATGCGTTTGTCGCTACGTCTACCATACCAAAATGGATGGTATATCGGTATTGATCCAGGTAAGTTGAGTATCATAATTTAGGCCAACTACCTTTATCTATTCTGTTCTATAGTTATGGTTTGCACATACATTCTTATTCAAATTTCTGTTCGCCTTTGTCTCTACTGGATTTAGATTCGGAGAACGCTTTGGCAGATATATTACAGTCAACGCGTAGTGTTAGGCGGACTAGGGTATTTGGCGTTTGTTTTACCGAGATAGATAGATGGACGGTAAATAGATGTTGCATTTTGCTTGTAAATGTACTTTGAGCAGCAGGACTTTTCGCATAGGCTCTTAGTGCAATTGCCATTGTCTCGGTGTTCACTTCTTTTGTGTTTGCAGGTTGAGCCGTAGCAAGCCTGTTCCGTGTGGTCTATAGCTTGAGTCAACTTTTAACCACCCGTTTCACATCTATTGACTTACTCTTCTTTGTCCTCCCCTTCTCTTCCCTTTCCAACTGCTCCCATCTAGCGTCTATCTCTTTTTGTCTCTGTGTTTGTATCTGTTTAGGCGATTGTGTTTCTGTCGAAAATTGCCAGCAGCTGCATTGCGAACACATCCTATCTGCCATTTCCATCATATGGAGAAATTTGTCATGACCACAGGCGCAGAAAGTCTTTGTGACGTTGGAAGCCCCGGTTTTTACTTGAGCTTGAGTTGCCATTATGCTTAGACCTGAAATTTTGACATGTTGATGTCGGTCGGAGGTTCTTCTATTAGTTTTAACTGAAAACTCGTTAGGAATCCATTATAGTAATGAACTCGTTCCTGTACCAGTAGCAGATAATCTGTGACCTGACATTCCAATCTTGACCTATCAGGCGTTCCAACATCATCTATCATTTCCAATCTTAACTGACTGTCGTAATGTCTGTTGAGGTCGTCGACTTGCTCCTGTAATAGGTCGACCAATTTACATTCTAAAGAGATTTGGTCCGCCTGACTGGTCGGTTCTAGTCCTATTTGCCGACAAAATTCCTGTATCTGCCTATCCCATATCTTAACCTTGACTTTCGTCTTATCCGATGTGACCTTATATCCTGCACTAGCCTTTTGAGAAGAAGGCTTACCTTTAAGTATCCCACTAGCATCATTCGTATTACTAGTTGTTGGCTGATGGTGGTGGGTGTTCTGGGCAGAATAAAAATAACCCATCCCTAAATCAGCGTCATTACCTATGTTGTTATTTTCTTTCATTTTCTTCACGCTAATAGGACTTTCCGGTTCAGAAACAGACAGTCCTATAGGGCCTGTTTCTATGAATTCTGTTTGTTTTAGAAATTCATCAAAATGTTCGAACCCTCTTCCGGGTTCGTAAAGTTCTCTGGCCTTAATTTCGACTGCTTTTGCTAGAGGCCATAAATTAATATAATCGCGGTACGAAATGTATGGTGTCACTGACCTATTTCACCTCTGAGACCAGGAAACATCTCACCTCCGAGAAAAGTCTTGGAACCGAAATAGGGATAGAGACAGATGCGACTCCTATTCCACACCCGGATTGCGTCGTAACCACAAACCTCCGCCCGTGCTCTAACACGGGCATTTTTAACATTGACATCTAAACCTAGATGTTTTTTATATCTATAGAAACGCTGGCCCATGTTTATTTTCTACCATTTTGGCTTTCTCCAGGAATACCGACTTTTCTCAGTATGATCCCGCTATTTCCCTTGTCTACATTTAATGCGAAAACAGTAGAGGTGTCCAGGCTATGCTCTTTGACCACTTGTGCTGGAATCACTATTGCAAGTGATTTTCTGTCCTTTGTCCCAACCCTGTATGGCTGGACAACATATACATTTCTATAAGACATGATGATATGCGCACATTGCCATCTAATAAGAAAAAAGGAAAGCAAAAGAGAGTTGTCACCAACAGACTAATTGATACATCTAGGAAAATTTTACGCTCACTTCTGCCTCAAAATCTTAACGTAACACAAGTGATAAAACAGACTGGTCTGCAAGATAAAAGTTACTTCTATAGAAGCGTCAAGAAGGTTTTAATAAAAAGTGAATTGATAAAGCAAACTGCCATTAATAAACGAGAAGACATTCTCGAGTTGACTGAAACAGGGCGTGATTTGGCTAAGTTAGGGAAATACATAGAAGATGCTCAATCACATTATCAGACCTTAGTAAGTGGCATAAAGGAAAAATTCCACATCGATGAATACCATTTGATCACTAGCGAAATCGCACTTAATAATGATAAGAGAAAAGCGAATCAAATTTTTAGGACATTAAGAAACAGATTGAGGAATAAGGGCTGGAATTATGATGAGTTGAATTCTTATATGGCAGAGGTATGTGACGCGCTCGTTTTTGAACGTAAAACCGCTTACATCCTTATTGTTGCTCTATGCTCTAATTATGTCTTTTTCTTAGCAAAGTTTTGGAATAATGAAA
>JASHSN010000218.1 GCA_030038695.1 Nitrososphaeraceae archaeon | reverse complement strand
TTCATTCTTGGTCGACCAGCCTTCTTCTTTCTCTTGCGTGATGGCAGCAGCAGGGTAATCCTATCCCATAGTACATCAGATATTTCATATGCAGATTCAACACCTGTAAGTTCGGATATCACTATCAATAACAAGATGGGTTAGTATGGCTTAGCTTTATCGTTCGGATATAGTAAGTCTAGAACTCAAAAAATGTCAACTAATTTTCGGATAGCCTCTTAGTCAAATAGAACTCTTACAATCCATAATGAATGTTCTTATTATTTTTATACTACTAAACCGAAAGTAAGATGTGATACTGGTGTTGTTCATACCCCTTATAATGAATGTTCTAACTTTATTAGTATGGCTTCGAAAGTAGTTGCAAAGGTTACGGCCCTAGCATTACTCGTATCTTTAGGTGTTTTGGCAACGCATTGCACACAATTTGTGTTTGCAGCTCCTTTGATCAATACTTCTCCTCATACACTTAAGATCCAAGATGGTCAAGTTCAATCAGCATACAGGCTTACTGTCCATATACTGTCTCATCTACCAGGTGCTTCGACAGTTAGAGTATATGTAACAACTAAAAATGGATATACAGATCAGTCAGACGTACCCACAACAGGCATAGCATCAAGGACATTTGACATTCCCCAGAATCAGGGAAATTGGGTCCAGGTGTGTTCCAACTACTGTCTCAAATATCAGGCTACTGGTAAGAATATGTTAGTATCACTATCCCCAGTAGCATATAGACTCACTGTCAATGTACCCTATCATCCATTCGGTACCTCGACAGTTGATATATTTGTAACAACTAAAAATGGATATGCAGACCAGGCAAGCGTACCCACAACAGGCATAGCATCATGGACATTTGACATTCCCCAGAATCAGGGAAATTGGGTGCGAGTGTGTGTCAATTCCGGAATCCTTAGCCATGCATATTGTCATTGGTATCAATCTACTGGTAGGGATATGTTAGTATCACTATCCCCAGTAGCATATAGACTCACTGTCAATGTACCCTATCATCCATTCGGTACCTCGACAGTTGATATATTTGTAACAACTAAAAATGGATATACAGACCAGGCAGACGTAGGTACAACAGGCATAGCATCATGGACATTTGACATTCCACAGCATCAGGGAAACTCTGTACAAGTTTGTGTTAATTTCAGTCCTAGCTGTCATAAATATAAGGTTACTGGTGGAGATATGTCGGTGTTATTTAGGGAGGCCTTAGCGTCCCCATACTACCCACACTAATGACTCGAACTCTATATTGCGGCTGAATACAGTAATTGCTGCAACAATGATTTTGTTTCCTGTGGCCTCTGGCTTTACACGCGGTAATTTATCGCAGCCCTTGCTAATGCACAATAGGGCTCCACTAGCAGTATCTGGTAGTAACATCTATACAGCATGGACTAATGCTAGTGCTACTCTTCATGGCATTGCCGGATTCTTCACAAAGAGTAATGATGGTGGAAAAACGTTTGGAAACACAATGGTTCTCAGCCCCAGTAACACAAATCCAAAGATATCCGTTATACGTGCGAACGTAAGTATAGGCGCGTCCGGTAATAACGTAGCCGTGACGTGGTGGACAAAAAAATCAGGAGTAAAGGGTGAACAGTACTTCGGGTAGAATTAATAAGTAATCCTGTGAATTTTGTCGGTTTTAGTTGTTAGTTGTTGTTGGTATTGGAGCCATCGAAATACACTCCATCCTTTCTCATGTCAAGGTTGTCTAACAGGAAAAATACTTTCATAAAAAGTGATCCTTACCTTCACGGCAGAAGAATTTTTTAAGCCAGCAACCAAAAGTTAACATTTAGAGTTTTGCCATCACTGATATACTGGATTGATTGTATGTCAGTATAATTAGATTTTAGATGTGCAATATTATTCCGTAGGTTTGGACCCAATGATGGTTTGTATTAAGCAGGGTTTTGATGAACTTCCTGAGGTAGCACAAAGATTTAAGGATCTGGCATCATGAACCTGAGCTGAGGGATTGTGTCACAATTGTACTGAGGGATATCTACGCACACGAGCAAGGTCTTTGTTATAAGAACTTCTATTTTACCAAAGTGTAACTGGACACTTTTATGTACCATCCCCCAGACCAGCTTGATTCAATTTGCCAGCCGCTGATTCTATATAATAATCATAATTAGCTCCAACATGTCCAGTCCTTGAATTTATACCCGCATTCCGTAAGTGATCTCTCTGAATGGTTGGTTGTATATTGCGGCAGAAGAATTTAAGCCAGCAGCCCCAAAATGTAACATTTAGAGTTTTCCCATCACTAAGGACTGCTCGTATGTCAGTAAAATTAGATTTTATATGTGCATCACTATTCCGGTGGCTTGAACCCAGTGAAGGTTTGTACTAACGGGAGTTCAAAAGAGGGTGATAACGCGATAGTCTTATGAAATAGATTCAAGATTAATAATAATAAGGATGGAATTATGACGACCTCATGGCTTGATTCATTATAGATTGTGTTTAGCATAACATGCATTTATCTATATATCTGTTATGCCATTTATCATTCTAATATACTATGTATTGATACATATTTATCTTCTTCTACTGAAGATCATGCAAGATCCTTAATAATCTTCATTCCTTCATCAACAGTAAATGCTTTCAAAGTTTTGGTTCTTACATTTCCGGCTGTCCCAAGTTTGAGCATCAAGGACATTACTATTTCATAGTTTGGAGCTTCCATAATTATTACCACATCATATTCTCCAAAGGTGAAGTAATCCCCAATCAGTTTTCCACCAGCTTTTTCTACCGATGCTTGAAGGAACTGAAACGGTCCGGAGAATCTTTGATCTTGTTAATCCCTTGGTTCGTCCAATTTATGAATAAGATATAGTATGACAAATATAACACAGTGGATAGTCTGATATATATTATATGAAATCGAGTTCTCAGCTAAAGTTGTGAAATAAAATCGTTGTGTGTGGGTAGTCTTATGGCCCTGTGTATAGACGAGTTCCCTTGAAGGTTAATGATTTCAGTGTATCTTGATTATGCTTCACTACAACTGCAGGCAGTGGGACATAACCTATGTTTGCTGACAACTTTTGTCCATCAGTAATTGCCCATGATATAAAGTCAACTAGTGCTTTTGCTTTTGTTTGATCTAAACTAGGATTGGTGCTCAGATCTTTTGGTATAAGGAGATATGTGAAGGATGCAATAGGATAAGTGTTTGAACCTGGTGCATTTAACAACGAAACTTTGCTCCATGATTGATCGCCTGCCGGAAGAGAGTAAGTTATTGTTGAATTCGCCACCGCTGCTTGAGTTGAATTCAATGAAGGTGCGACAAAGTTACCTGCAGCATTCTGTATGAGAGCGTAAGGTATGTCAGTAGTAAGAGCATAGTTGAGTTCTAGGTATCCAATAGTGTTGGGGGAACCTTTGATAGCATTTGCAACGCCCTCATTACCTCGTGCACCCACTCCAGTTGGCCATGGAACTGATTTTGAGGTCCCAACGGTCTCATTCCATGATGGGCTTTCGTTAGAAAGATAGCTTGTCCAAAAATAGGTTGTTCCTGATCCATCTGACCTGTGAACAACTACTATGTTAGTTGCAGGTAGATTTATTCCAGGATTTGGCGCTTTTATCTGTGGGTCGTTCCATTTTGTTATTTTACCTTCAAAGATCTCAGCAAGGACGGGACCTGTAAATTTCAATGTCTTAGTTGGAATTCCTGGTATGTGATATGCTACTGCTACCGAACCTATTGTTTCGGGGATCTGCACAGCACCTGGGGCTACTCGTCGTTCCTGAGCATTGAGTGGAGCGTCAGAAGCACCAAAATCTACTGTCTTTTCAGTAAATTGTTTGACTCCTCCACCGCTTCCTATAGATTGATAGTTAATGTTTACATTGGGGTGGACCTTTTGATATGCAACACGCCATATATCAATCAATGGAAATGGGAAGGTTGCGCCTGCTCCATTAATAGTTATTTGACTTCGTGGGAAGGATTTTTGTGATGTACTTACAGAGATCATCATCGTTAATAACATTGCAACTGCAATCAATCCTAATGATCGTTGATTTCTCATTTGCATGGCAATGCTGTAGCATGTAGAATAGTTAATAAGCATTCATGTTACCATGCGATGATAATACATTCCATTTTATACTGTATTTCATTTTATACTGTAGACCACATAATGCGTTGAGTATACATTCTATCTATTCTATATACGATAAGCCTTTGTACTTGATACAGCAAGTAGATACGATAAGCCTTTGTACTTGATACAGCAAGTAGATACGAGTACTGCCTCGTGTAACGGGTTGATTGGAAACCCCGACAGCTGAATCTTCCACTGTCCCCTCTAAATAGAGAACACCTTGCGACGGAGACTTTTTTTTACTAAAGACAGTAGAGGATGTCTTTTGCATACGCAGGGTAGCAGCTGCTGATGACAGTATAAGAATAGTGATGGAATTGTTGACTACAACATTACCTTAGCTGAACTGTGTAGAAAGTACAACCTAAAGCCAAACGTATTTTACAATTGGAAGTTTATAGAAGGTGGAAAAATGACATTAACTGGTTCAGGTGAGAATATCAACAAGCAAGTACAAGCAAAAAATGAACGCCTGAAAAAGCTAATTGATTCGCTCAGTTAGTTAATCGATCGAACTCACTGATCGGTACGCAAACTGGAACTGAAAGAGGCAATCCCCATAATTCTGCAGGTCAAATTATGATACTCTGTTTGCATATGGCTTCATATACAAACACATTTACTTATTTTCCTTGCTTTTTTTTCTCATGTTAAATAGCTCCACAGAAGCTGCACCTACAAACCCACCCGCGAAAATACCTATGAACTGTCCATAGGTTCCCCAAAAATCTTTAAATTGATCGCTGATCGTACTAGGCGGGATTACTGTTATGGTTAAGTTTACAGGCAGCGTTATAGAACCAATTGTTGGATATTTTTTAGATAATTGAACTCGGTCTACCATTCCCCCTCTTAGATTAGAGGATATTGGCTTTGTTATTGTGGCTACAGATGGCTCACGTATTTTTACTATCAAAGGTACTGTATAAGTACCTACTGCGGTTTGTTGCGGAACAGTTATCTTAAATAAAGGCGGTTGGACTCGTTGAATGCCTAAATGCAACTCACTGGAGTTAAAACCTAAATACAAATTGTTTAGGGTTACATTAATAATGGACTCTATAGGAAACCCTGAAGAACTAACTACCCTAGCTGGAATCAGTTGTTCTTGGCCTTGTCTTATCAGTATATTGTTTGGTATTGTTATCATTTCAAGCTTAGGGGGAGGGATATTAACCCAGTCGGTATATTCTCTAACTTCATTCGATTTAAATGACTCCGCGGTATAGAATAAGACATCGTATTTGCTAGGATAATTTATAGAGCTCAAGTCTAATGACAGATGAACATTATTTGGGCCGCTAGTTGAGTTAAACGATACTTCTGTATGATTTAATAGCCTATAACCGCCTGTCAATGACAGCTGATAAAGATATCCAGTAAATTTCCCGTCTGCTGCTAGTACATAATAATCATAATCAGCTCCATTATAACCTGTTTTCCCATCGGGATCAGCATCAATAAGCAGACCATAAGCTACCTTTCTGAAGGGTTCATTGTATATAGAAGCCAAGTCAGGCGTCAGCCCTTTAAACCAAAATGTAGCATCAAGAGTTTTCCCGTTACTAAGATAATCAACTGCTAGCATGTCTGTATAATTAGATTCCCTTGCTAAATCCTTCATTGCTTCACTATTACCATAAGTTAGAACCAATTTATGGTCTTCATTATTTGTTTCTTGAATTTGAAACCTGGGTGATAAAGCTATAGCTTTGTGAAATGCATACAATGTTAATATTAATAATAACAAAAATGAAATGATAATGATAACGTAAAAATTAATAAAAATGGATTTCTTTAATCTGTATTTATACATACTAGTGTGCATAGACTTATCTATATAAACTATAATCTGTGTAGGGATAAATAAAGCATTAGATATATGTGCAATTGAGGACCTAATCCTGTTTTGTCTTTTTCATATCTTCCTGATAGGTATTTTGCCAATATCCCAAAAGCAGCTTGCCCAGATTGGATGGTCGTATGCAGATTGGTTAGCAGCATAAGAGGATGCAGGATTATACAAGTGAGCAATTCAAAACATTTTATCGATATCTTTCAGTCAGATTTGTCCATGGAATTTCAAATGGTTTCCTGTATAAGAATTCCCCAGTTATCTCTTCATGTAGAATACGCTACTATTTGGATCATATCCAAGTTGATTTAATAACAACACCCTAAATCCGTTATCATATAAATATTTCATTTCTTGAGCAAATAGATCGAGAGTAGTACTCGAGGCATGAGTTGGGATAGTATAATCTCGTATACTGTTTGTGATATTGTGGTATACAATGATCGGAATGGCATTTGTCTGTCCATTTGAATTGTATTGGGTCGCGCCATTAACAATTTGAAGAAATATACGAAACATTTCCTGAGGTGAGAAATTGTGGTAGTTATTCACATGATGGAAGCTAGCGCTTCTAATATCATATCTATTTGCGTGAGTAAGCTTGCCGTTAGCTGAATATGTTCTACAATCAGTTTGCGTATCTTTGGCATATCCCTTGCAATTTAAGAACATAAGTCGGTCGCTTCCAGACCGTCCTGTATTGTAGTAATTGGCAACCATCTTAACTACGGACGGATTGTTAGATCCCAGATTAAAGGGATACCCAAAGATTGTAGTATTATAACCGTGATTTGCAAAACATTGTTTAGATCCTCCTATTTCAAACTTCAATGCGCTAGTTGATAATCTATTGAGGTTAGTGTGGGTCATACTATGAGATTCTATATCCATTCCATCTTTCTTTAACTCTGCAATATCTTGCCAATTCATCGAGGATCGTTCTGTTCCCACTCTTCCACAAATTATAAAGAAACTAGCCTTAAATCCGAATTTATCTAGAATCGGCTTAGCATAAATCAACTGACTTTTGAGTCCATCATCAAAGTTTATCATCACTAATTTATTGGACCTAGTGCTGAAGGTATTGTGGAGTTTTTCCTGAGAAGCGTAGTATAATCTGGCCTTATTTTCAAAGTATGATACACATAGTGCATTAGGAAATGAATTGCCAAAGATTAGGACGGTTGCTAGAGCAATAAAAATAAGTACATGGTGTCCCTGTACCTTTTTATTTCTATCAAGATTTAGCAAGATATTTAGATATCAACAACAACTGTAATAATGGTTATGTCTTTACTATTGCATCACTAGTACTTAATATCCGTTAGTACCTTTCGCTTTCTGGTGCACTGCTGCCGTAGTAGACTCGCCATGCATTTCCGGGATTACCGCCATTACTTTATGATGGACTTTAGACGCAGCATGAACTTTGTGGGGCACTGTTACTTTATGGTGCGCTGTTGCTGCTGCTGCTGTCGATGCTTGGCTAGTGATGTAATAATGCAATCCATGATAATTTTTCCCATAGATACTGTGGTGATGACCACTGCTGCTAGGAGGAGAAGACTTTCTTGGAAGCGACAAGTGATTAATTCGTGGTATTGGATGTGATAGGTATGACGACCTGTTCAATGAAAGAGGGGCAAGAGCTGTATTATTCGGTGTTATTGCAGAAGACTCCTTCGGAACAATCCCATTCATACGTGTCACATTGATCCTGGGAGATGTTGTTAGGCTTACAGGATTTGCTGTCGTTAATTGAGAAGTAGATGGTTTGATATACAAGAAATTATTCTTTGTATCATATCCCAGGTCATTTACTGTTATTACCTCAAAAGCATTGTCGTGTAGGTATTTCATTTCTCGATCAAATAAGGTAACATCAGTGCTATAAGGTGTCTTTGTATTATCTATCATGTGATATGCTACGATGGGGACAGCTAATATAGGCCTATTTACCTTGTTGTATTTATCCTGGATATTAACCTCGTGTACGAACATCTCAAAAGTTTTTAAATCATTGTGAGAGTTTGCTTGATCGATACTATTATGACTCCATTCCCTGAGGGAATATCTATTCACGTCAGTTACAGTACCATCACCAAAGTATGTTCTACAGTTTGTCTGATTAGAGTACTCAGTCATGTAGTCTCCGTACCCAGTGCAATGTAAGGGCATTAATTTACCAAAACCGTTGACAGCAAGATGATAATATTTCCCGATTTCGTCAATGAGAGTTCCATTGTTTCTCCCAATGCCATGAATAGTAGCGATAGCAGTAGCGTTTATACCATGGTTAGCCAGACATTCCTTTGATCCTGCTATTTCATAATTCAAAGCACTTGGAGAAAGATCTGTCATAGTACGATGGTTCATTGCTTTGGATTCTATATCTTGACCATCCTTCTGTAACACTGAAATATCCTGCCAGGTCAGATCCGACTTGGATGACCCAACCGACAAGCAAGTAATAAAAAAGCTCCCTTTGAATCCGTATTTATCTAGAATAGGTTTGGCGTTTGTAAATTGTGATTTGAGAGTATCCCCGAAGGTCAGAATTACGACTTTGTTAGTATGAGCTATTCCCACAGCACTTCTTGTCTGAGCATGGGACAAGTCAGCTGGTAATAAAACAGAAGAAGCGATTAGTGAATAGATAACAAATAAACTTATTTTTTTATAAATTAAGCTAGATATATTTGGCATGCCCGTTAATCGGTACTCTCTACTTGTAGTATTATTTCTCAGATAGTACTTATCAATAATGATACTTCTATAGATCAGTTAGATATAGTACTTGAATAGCTAACAACAATACAATATATTAATACCTTTTTTCATTACAATCACAAAAATGGACGGAGGATCTCGTACGATAGTTTCCTGATCGAGGACATTTGATTTCCTGTTCAATAGATATCTGCCTTCGCAACTTGCCCCCTAGGGTCTTTATCGTTAGCATTTTCTTATTGTAATATGCTGACGACCGGCTGCAACAGGATATGCTACGGTAATAACCGACTTCCAGAGTCATCCATAGGATAACCCATTTGTCATAGTAGGGTTTTACTTTGTTTGTCATAAATTAAACTTGATTGCACCTGTGAAAATGGCGTCCCGGGTAGGATTTTGACCTCCATCTCCCTGAAACAGGGGCTCTTGTTAAGCTACGAGACGTGGTTCATCATCACTATCCTAATTAAAACTTATGGATATCCGTATGGATAGGGCGATCGACATGTTTGATAGTAATATTTCACTCGCTGCTGCCGCCGCCGCACAAATTTGCCGAAGGTGCCTATTTTTTTATAACAGGTGGACACCAGAATGAACTCGATAAAGCAGAAACAGATACACAAAAATGTCACAGATGTTCAAGGAGACATCTCAAATCTAGCAGACCTTGATAGGCTATACTACACAGTGAAGAAGCAAAAGGGTCGGACCGATGTCCTCTTCAAAAACGCCGGTATTGCTGAGTTTGCATGATTAGGATCAGTTACTGAGCTCATTTTGAAAAAATATTCAGCATCAACGTCAAGTTATTTATACACGCACAGACATTACATTGTAGTGATAGTCCAAGCGTATGCTGCCCACGAAGCAGGCGGAAAATTAGAACCATTTGAATATGAATTAGGCTCCTTGAAACCAGATGAAGTAGAGATCGATGTTGAGTATTGTGGTATTTGTCACAGTGATTTGAGTATGCTTAAAAACGAATGGGGATTTACGCGGTACCCGTTTGTGCCAGGACATGAAGTTGTCGGCAGAGTGTCTGCGATTGGAAATATGGTAAACCATCTAAATGTCGGACAATATGTAGGATTAGGTTGGCGAGCTCGCTCTTGCCTAGTATGTGACCAGTGCTTGAGTGGTCATCATAACCGTTGCTTAAAGGGAGAAGATGTGATTGTTGGCAGACATGGTGCCTATGCAGATAAGGTACGCTGCCAAGCGTTATGGGCTTTTCCCTTACCTAAGAATATAAACACTAAGACGGCTGGTCCATTATTTTGTGGTGGAATTACAGTCTTCAATCCCATTATCCAGAATAATATCAAACCTACAGATCACGTAGCTGTAGTCGGAATTGGGGGGTTGGGACACATGGCCATTAAATTTCTTAAATCATGGGGATGTGAGGTTACTGCTGTGTCTAGCAATCCTGAAAAGGAGAGGGAGACACAACAGTTTGGAGCTCATCATTTCTTGAATTCACGGGATCCTAATGGCTTAAAGTCTTACGCAAATAGTTTCGATATGATCTTGGATACTGCGAACGTTAACCTAGATTGGGACACCTATATTAGCACACTTCGTCCTGGCGGCAGGTTACACATCGTTGGAGCAGCGCCACAAGTAAAGGCAAATGTGTTTCCATTAATTGCCGGTGAAAAGTCTATCGGTGGTTCACCTATAGGAGGTCCTGCAGAGATTCTTCTTATGCTTGATTTTTGCAATCGTCATGCCATTGAGCCAATCATAGAAGAATTTCCACTTTCGCGTGTTAATGAAGCATTAGCACATCTTGAATCAGGAAAAGCACGCTATCGAATAGTTTTACAGAATGATTTCAAATATTGAATGATCAAAAGTTTTCTGGTTCCCTTCCAGCAACCGGACTGAACGAGATACAGCAATATACCTAGGTTCAATTAGCTGTATAATACATGTAACAACATTTTTGTGGTCACACCATCTGTTTAAATTCTAAGATTCCTACCTCGTTCCACGCGGCTGTTCCAAAGTAGATTGGGAAGCGTAAGAATTGTATGAATTGTATGTTACAGAAAATAAGAAAAAGTATGAAAGTAATTGAGAGGAATATACACGAAAGCTATTGTTTTACGTTACGCTAGAAAAGATAGCAACGAAGAAAGCATAAGCCATTAAGGGACAACTGCAAGAAAGAATACAGATTAGAAGATGTATATTGCTATCTTCATATCCCCAAGGTAGTTCTACATACCACCTAATAATGATACATTATCTATATTCCAACCTAGATTTCGAAGTGGAACACGGTGAATGGTCAAGGTAATGTATGGATACATAGTGAAATCTGCGCCAGCTCGTTGTAAGAGAGGGTAAAAAGAAGACTAGCTAACAGGCTACTTCATTTCTTACCTTGTTATGACTTCACTTATTTACACCAATTGTACCCATCCCTGTTGGGTGGTGATAACAGGCATGGCTTATCACTATGCAAAGTATATGTAAATTCTGCATCATAACCTTTGCCTGCATTACAAGTGCCTGAGAGTTGTCCTTGTCCAGAAAGTATTGCTACTTCGCATTTATTGCTTCCGATCAGAGGATTGTCAAAATATAACTCAGCTTCTCCCAATCCACTCAACGGTGAAACTTTGTAAATAACTGATCCTGCTTCATTACCTTCACCAGGTACCTTGCCAGAAGGCCCTGCTATCGCTCCTATAGTTTTCCAAGTCACACTGTTCCCTTCTGGCGCTGGATCTTGTTCCCACATTCCAGATCGAAGGTGCTTTGATGTTAAAATAAATAGGCATCCATGGGCCCCTTCAGGGCCACAAGTGCCTGTGACAACTGCCTTGATGGATGCCAGTGCTTTTTCAGTTATTGCGGGAACCAGAAAAATCATTCCTACAAGTACGAATATGACTGATAATGCTGCTGTTTGTCCCTTATAGTGCATTTTAAGAACACTCTTCAGTTTAATTCAACTACTAAAATGCAGAGCTATGTCGCAATGTTTTGACTTATTTCATCATTTGCCTTCCAATTTATACGTAAACGCTGCGTTCTGTCCACTGCCTGCGGTACAAGTTCCGCCTATACTGCCGCCTACGTTGCATTTATTAAATCCGACCACAGGATTGTCAAAAGATAAGATAGCCGTATCTTGTCCAATTTTGTATGTAACTGATCCTTTTTCATCCCCGGGTTGCGGGTTTCCTACAGTTGACCACGTAACAAATGTTCCTTCTTTTGTTGGTTCAGAGACCCATTTTCCTTTATCCAGGTGCTGGGCGGACCAAATAAATTGGCATGGACGGGATTGCCCTGCAGGGCCACACACTCCACTCGCAGTTGCGTGGACAGTTGCCAGCGCTTTTCCAGTTATTGCAGGAACAAGAAACATCATTCCCACAAGTACGAATATGGCTGCTAATACTGTTGTTTGTCCCTTATAATCGACTTGTTTAAGAACTTTGTTCACTTTAATTCAACTAGACAATGATAACCTAGTTTATTTGGATACCACCCAATTATTCTATAAAAATGTTTCTTTAACTATCAGAGATAACTCCCACTATTTTTTGTAGATCTTACTCTGGTGCTACAAGCCGGAAAGTACATAGCTAAGGATGATTATACTAATGTATAATGAAAATTGCGTTGACAGGAGGGCTGTTATGAAAAGACGTTCCACACGTCATATCTCAGAGATAACGGCAATAGCCAGCGAATACGGTAACTCGGCCAAAATCATTGTTCCTCGTTCGTGGTTAGGTAAGAGGGTCATAGCCTTTCTTCATTCCGATTATATGTCGAAACATTCTGAGGAGCGAAGGAAAGTAGATGAGTAGCGAGGCTTTGTTGTCCAATATCGTTCCATTTGCTGGTAGTGGACTACCCGGATATGCAATGGGTTTTGCTTTGAAAAAATATTGAAGTGGATGCAAATTATCATAGGCTTCTTGGCTGGAATGTTCTTTGTTGGTGTTCAACTATTACAAAAGTATGGTTATGTCAGTATGGTTAATTGGGATAAGCTTGGAAATGACATTTCAACACAGATTCAACAATTGACCGTGAATGTTGACGTAACTAACGTGCATAGTCTATTTCACACACTTGGAATTCTATAAACACGGAAGGAGTATCTTTGCAATTGCAATTGCGAAATGAAAAAGACAGGGAGAATGTCAAACGTCTAACTCGCCACAGACCTTCAAAATGTTGTTTATATTTCGATAAGCGTACCACAAGAACTTCCCCAGACTCATGTGTAATGCGTTTCGTCTTGAAGTTCCAATTGGTATTAAAAAGCTTATAGTATGGTTTGTTTTTTGAGACTGGATTGATAGGTGGATAGAATTTAATGACATTGACATCGAATGGCATTCCCAATGTCATATGTTTAGATCTTAAAATTCCTATAAGAACGCGTGGTTCATTGGTGTCGCATTCAACTAGTCATTCATTGTATCATGCCAAGATCTAGTCAATGGCTCGTTGTCAAACTGAAAGAAAATTTGGCTCCTCTGCCATCAGCGTTATTTTCGCCCCAGATTTTACCACCATGAGCCTCGACTATACCCTTCGATATGAACAAACCCAACCCTGTTCCCTTATAAGATTTTGATGCAAATTTTGTGAATAATCTTGGTAATATGCTTTGGTCTATTCCCTGACCAGAGTCCTTTACGCTAACGATGATTGTTCCGTTATTACCATTATTATTACTAATTTTGTCTTTTTCAACACTAACTAGAATAGTTCCTTCTACAGTAAATTCAACAGCATTATTTAAGAGATTTGAAATTACCTGCGATATTCTACCTTTGTCTGCTTTTACTCGACAATCGTTATCGGGATTGTATGATAGCGTTAGTTTTTCCTTCTTAAGGAAGTCTCTATCCAATGTTAAATCGTCGATTGCGTTTATTACCACATCATTCAGATTGAACTCTTCTTTGTTTAGCTCTAGAGATTTGCCTTCGATTTTTGTGATATCTAGGATATCATTTGAAAGCCGTTGTAATCTTTTTGCATTCCTGATAGTGATTTCCAATAATTCCTGTTGTTTGATATCCTTTATTTGAGATCGAAGAACTTGTGTTATACCAAGTATCGGCTGTATAGGCGTCCTTAATTCATGAGCTGCTATGTTTATGAACTCTTTCTGCATTTTATCCTGATACTTTAGCTGTTCGTACAGTTCTGTCTCTTTCCATAGATTCTCAAAGATTGATACGTAAGACAATACGCCTGGCTTGCTGCTAGAGTAAGTCGATAATCCTATTGCTTCATCGAATGTTTGTTTTGAATCATCTCGTATTTCCATGACTAATGACACTTTTCTGTCAACTACTAGGATCGTTGCTTTAGTATCTGACACTTGTTCAATATATCTGATATCGATATGTTCCTGATAATTTTCTTTCAATTGTCCTGCCACATCTTCAGTTGATTTATGAGAAGGCATCAAAATTCTAACTTTTACATTCCGTTCTCTTACTGCTTCCTCTGAAAACTGTATTACTCCTATATCCTTTTGTCGAATAAATGCATTAGTAGTGGGAAACATTATAATTATTTCTTTTTCAGCCTTTTTTACAAGATTTAAGTATAGAACCTTTGCAGTAGAAGACATTGGAATAACTTCTACATCTGCAGACTCGATACCTCCCTCAAGATCCGCTATTCTTTCTTCTGCGTCTATTCCTCTTGTCCATAGATCTTCAAATATAAAATGGAAATGATTGACATATGCTGGTTCGTTACTTACTAGTAGATTCTGAACCATTTTTCCCCCCTCCATCTTTTCTATTGTAGCCGCTATTTCTTTATCAGAAACTCCAAAACTCATTGGTGGTAGATTTTTCATATGTCTCATCAGTACACCGGATTCTAGGAATTGTTTGGCAATTTTTGCATTATCTCGGGTAACATTAGTAACGTATCTTATCCCCTTGTGCTCTCCTTTCTTTTGTTTCTCCAATATTTTTTTCCTTATCTCGGTAAAATGGTTATAGCTATACTGCATGCCTCCAGATGTTAGACACGTACACAGCTCATTTGAATTAGCTATTAGGGTACTGATTTCCCTTACAACTTCCTCTGGGTCTTCGACTACCTTGGTTTGATAATGTATTGTCACTCCCTCTTTGAGCTCTCTGATTCTTTTTTCGGCAGACATTGACTTGTTCCAGAGTGTTTCAAACACATATTGCTGATGTTCTACAATTTCCCTGACACTACTATAGATAATAAGAGAGCTCAGTTTTGTTTCTTCATGTGAGGTTGCTGGAGCAAGATATTCTATCTCACTTACCATAAAATTGCCTTTGATCCCATCAAGATGCCGAACCTCATCTACAATTGAGATGAGCTCTTTGCAATAGGAAATGTTAGCATCTGTAATTTCGGTGAGGTATCTCAATTTCACCTCTATGTCTGGCATCAACGAAAGATCTCTTTATTGATTCCATCCCAATAGCCAATGATGGTCTCGTGTGGTCCATGCAGGTATCAATTTGGCGTTTACTTTTAGAGAGAAATTGCAATTCTTCACTGATAACTTTGTCCGTACCGTACAGTACCTCCGTCCTTTCAGCAAGGCTATTCAGCGCCAAAGGAAATAGTGATCGTTGTAGTAAACAGGTTTCGGATTATTAAACATTAGAAAATGTCATTGGGGAAAATAAGGTCATCTAACAATTTATAATCCATCCTTGGGAGTCGGCGAAATGGTGAGAACGGCGGTTTTCCGTGCGGGTTCACTTCTGCCCTAGATTATTTGCAGACGCAAAGATCTTAAGGAAATGGACCACGTGAGGATTATCACACTTCACGCACTCTTGTCTTATTGTTGCATTCGGAGGAATTTCAGGATTGTTATGCTGACTCTTGTTTTATAAGTTAGCGGAAGCCGGCAGTATTTAGGAAGCTTAACTCTATTCGTTGATTCGAAAAATCTTCTGATCTTGACCAAATACATCGAAAGACGTCGGCAAATAGCCTTGAAACGTTCTATGCACAATCTGAATTGTAATTTTTTCTTTTTATTTGATAATTTTATAACCCTTTACATCTGAATAATAGAAAGTTCAGTTTTCGATGATAGGTTTATCAAATAACAAGATAGATTATCCTTTGTTTATTAAACGTTCAGATGTTTTATAGTCAACCTTTTATCCACGAAAAGGTAAGTTACATTAGCAGTCATGTTGGAAAGTGTGCAATACGAGGCAGATAGTCTAAGCGGCGTTTCTGAAGACAAGAAACGAATTGTTAAGAATCTCTATCTTTCTAACATTGCAGAAGAATTTGTTGCAATGCAAGTTGATTTAGAGATCCCTATGGTTATAAGCATTCTAAAGGAATTGGAAGTATACAGAGGAAAAATAGATTATGACGATGACCAGATAAAATAAACCGTCACAACCACTAATACGCCCCAAAAATATCCCCACTATTACTAGATCTGTTGAAAGACAAGTAAAAGTTATATCTCTCTTTCCGATTGCTATCATTACCATAACGTCAGAGCTATCTGAAATATCACACGCTTCATATTTCATTCAACACACTTCCATCTGGAATATCACACTAGCTGAATAAAGAGATTATAATGACTCCGGTCGGATGTGAAGGCGATAGAGTCTTATTATTCATGATAAGCAGAAAGTGGAGAAGGAGATAAGTTCGTCAAATTAATTCAAGCTAAATTGAAAGCGGCTAGGGAGAGGGGCTTCATTGTCTAGTAGTAACATCATCTTTTATGACGACAGTGTGATACACGGAAATATGTCTCCTATTTTCTTATGTGTCTGACATCTAACCTCGCGATGAAGGTGTCATCGTACTCCCCTAGCAGTTATGCACGTATAAAGAGAAAAACGGTCTAAGACATCCACGCCCGTGACATTCACATAAAATGCCACAACTTCGACATTGGTGTAGACACATTTTTTCACTAGATCTGACCGAAGAAGAAGCCATGGAAGCGATGGATGGATGGATGGATGGATTAAGGCCACCCAGGAAGTGATGATGGAAGAAAGATAAGCCGAAGTAGCACTGAAAGCATTGCTTGTTTTTGAATTCATTAACATATGTTAAGCTTGATTCGATAATAAAGAGGATCACGAATCTCATTTGTGAGTATCACTTGTGGTATTTGTTATTTACTTTATATAAAACCACAAAGCATTAATTAGAAACACTATAATTGTTATTCCGCTATAAGCAAATGTCGGTATTAATGATAAAGAAAATAGTTCTATTATAATTGGAAGCTACGATAAAGCCATTCTACAATATCACAGATCATTCTTATCATCGTTTCTGGTCTGATGGAGAGAGTACCCGGAAAGTCACCGTGGTTCTGCGAACATAAGAGGAGGAATTACAGGGACTCCTGTTTTTGCAGAGACTCTCTTTGCAACTTCATAACAATCTATCGTATCAACTGCTAATGATAAATGTGGACCTTGCTGTTCACATGCTCCAATCGGTATGATTACCATTTTCATTCTTGTTGTAAGTTTTTCAATATCTTTCCAATTGAGTTCTTCCCATAATATCGCGTTATGTAGCTAGAAAGAGTGACTGTGCTACACTGTCCCACATTATGTACTTTGTCTTCAGAAGACTTAAGTTATAACTAGTGTGTTATAGTATATGAGTGAACAATTATCTTCAAAGAGAGCCCCGGTGAGGATAGAGATATTATCATCTGCTGAAAATATTCCTTTACTAGATAAGGACCTTCACGAAATTCTTATAGACGCATCTAATTGCTGTGAATTCAGCAGCTATGTGGATAAGGATGGAGAGACACGCGTAAAGATAGAATGCATAGTCGATGAGGATGAGAAGGAGCATGTTTGGGAATTGCTTAGATTTAAACACAAAAGAGATTGCAGTATATCTTCAGAGCCAAGTGATATACTACCTGATAGAAGCTCAGAGAACACTACCGATTTTAACAACTATAATCTAGTCAATGGAATGATTACCGAAACTTAAGTTGATATCTCAAATCCTACATGAGAACAGCGAAACAAAGAAGACAAATACTAACGGCTTAAAAACGTAAAAAGACTTCGAAACAATTCTAGCGAGATGATTGCAAGAGTTAACAAGTTGAGTCTATCCTATTATTGTGACACAATTGACATTTGTACTGGTAATATTCTAAAATCACCTTGCGTCTCTTCCGTATTTTACTCTATGCATGCTACCAGCCACAAATATGATACGCTATAAAGTATGGTGTCCGTTGATGAAGAATCGTACACCATGTGAAGTATAATTAATCTAACAATCTTGGATATAAACAAACCTTGGGACAAATTGAATCAGTCAAATGTAACATGACTCATGAAGGTTTTGCTACAACCCATAACAGAATACAATATATCGATGAACTGATACACGAACATCAATTTATACCCACAAAACTGAAGCAAAAAAACTGTTGTGTTACTTGTGGGAAGTGTTACTGTCATAAGTGTGGCAAATTACTGGAAAAGAATAAATGTCATCCTCAAGTATGATGTCTCTTGTTAGAATTCAATCCAACTGTACTATTGTTACGATAATGCTTGGAATTATAGGTTCGCCTATGGGAGTTATGGTCTCAACCCCTAAGCCTTCGTCCATACTTTCTGTAGACATCATAATATTCAGAGTGTCATCGCTATTAAGAGGTAACACAACGTTTAATGTGACAACGGTTTTTTCCTGAGGATCCGTTACTACCGCTCTTATGTTTGAATTTGACACATCAATGTTGTTAACTCTTACCCAAAAATCAAGCCACCGAGGTGTAGTACCACTAACCTTCCCAATCTGTGGACACGCAATGAGAAGATATATCCCAGGCTGTTTAATCACAATGTCTCCTTTTTTAAAATCTATCATTTGCACTAATGTAAGCCAGTTTAGCTCCAGCTTAACAGGTTCCCGTGTGTTAGGTCTCTGAGTTTTATTCGATGAAAACTGGCCAAAAGCCTTTCTATGGTCGCTTTCTTTTTCTTCCATACCCTTTACACAGCAATCTGATAGATTAAAGCTCTGTTAGACAGAAAGTGGCGTGGCGGAGGAATAGTATCATTTGGGCCATAAAGTATTCGAATTCCAATGTTCCATATTTAGCATTAGCAGCATCTAAAGAGGTGGTGGAAACACTAATGAGGCGCAACAACACGAACGTATACCTGGTTGTTTTGAAATTTAAAGTCATCATCATTAACAGGGTCACGCCATGACAAGGAACAATTTATTAGGTCGACTGTTCCTGCCACATATTTAGTGGGAAATACACTCACAGTCATAACAGGTGAGAGACTATGTGCCGGTAGTATCCCAGCGCCAGGACCACTGGAACAATCTAGTTCACCAGCACCCGATGCACCCACTATTCCCATTGGTACGAGTGTAGAGAAAAGAGTCTGTGGAACATTTGGGCTATTTATTGCAGAAGGATTCAAGCCATTAATACCAAGTGCAGATTCGAGTCTTGGTGAAACCATGATAGTACAATCGTGAATGGTAAGATCACCAGTATTTCTAACTGCAATGCTAACATCAGTGGTGACACCAAAAGGTACTTCCACAATGTTTGTTGAAACATTGCTACTGTTTGCAATTGCCCCTACCTTTGCCCCTGGTTTCAAAGTTACGACATCTATTGTTTCTTGACCAGTTATATTGAAAATAACAGGAATCACTTGATTTACGAAATCATATGGTATCAACCTACCCAATTGATTAAAATAATCCTTCCCAAGGCCAAACTTTCCGTTCGATATTGTTGGGTTAGGCAATATTCCATTTCCAGTATGGATGAAAGAGAGCATCTTAGCGAACATCTTCTGTTCTGATGCATCTAGGGAATCCAACATAGATCTTTGATCACTTCTAAGGAAATGTAATGCTAGTGGGCCGAGGTATGGAATGTCAACCTTTGCAGTAGGCAATACGTTCACCGAGAAGTAAAGAACAATTCCTTGACCTGGGTAAATGTGTCCTCTGTAACTAGACAGTGTTATGTCGAAATTGGTTCTGTCATCTGTTAGTGGAAATTCTGCTTTAAATCCTGCTGGTAATTTTAATGCTGCAGTTATTCCAGCTAAATCCACAACACCTTGATACTGTAACACCACAGCTAGAGTTGAAGGTCCTTCGTTTGTATCAACCTCTACCTTCTGATTTGGTGGTAGATGGCTAGCTGATAAAAATGTATTATTTGCAGAAGTGCCTACATCAATACCCAGAGGTGTAGCTGGAGTAGTCCAATAATATGTTACAAACCTGAACCTATCTGGACCTACAACTTTGTTGGATATAAAAGAATGATATAAGTTGAGGATTTCTGAGTTTGTAAATTGTGACGAGCTAATTATAGG